>CALATR010000341.1 GCA_937891875.1 uncultured Pseudomonadota bacterium
CGCGCCCGGGTGGTCGTTGCCGCTGTCGACGCTGACCTTGACGGTGCCGTCGTGCTCGAAGATCTCGAGCTTGCCCCCCGCGATCATCGCGATCTCGGCCTGGGAATCTTCGTCGGCCTCCAGGATCGCCCCCCAGTGGCCGTACTGGCCCTGCAGGCCGAGCCGACGCCAGGCCAGGGTGCCGTCCGGCTCGAACACGCTGTCGCCGATGATGACCTCCTGCTGCCCGTCGAGGTCGATGTCGCCGATGGCGGGCAGGCGGCGGGAGATGACCGTCGGCACCAGGTAGCGGGCCAGCTCGCGGCCGGTGCGACCCGACAGGCGCAGGGTGTCGGCGATGACGTCGGGATCGCCATTGGCGTCCAGATCAGCGACCGTGATCCCCGGGATGTCGGACTCGACGGCACGCTCGCTCCGCCACATCACCCGACCCCGCCGGTCGACCGCGATCACGTGACGATCCGCGTCGAACGTCAGGATCTCGGACCCGGGCTTGCCGTCCAGATCGGCGAGCGCGACCCCGCCGACGGCGTAGACCTGATCCAGGCCGAAGTGCTCGTAGCCGGTCTCGCCGTCGAGCAGCCAGAGGATGCCGCTGCCGTCGACCTCGAGGTCGAAGGACACAAACGCGACGTCGGGCGGGTCCAGGTCGTTGACCAGGCCGTCGCCGTTGTCGTCGGTGACGCGGCTGACGACCGGCGGGGTGATGACGTGCACCGCCCTCGGGGCCCACTCCGCGCCACGCCAGGACCACAGGATCCGCGCCTCCCAGGGATCGTCGATGGGATCGCCGCCGTCAGCCGCACAGCTGCGCAGCACCTCGAAGGCCTGGGCCTCGCTGCGCAGGACGTCGCAGGAGTCGTCCATGCAGTCGGCGATGCCGTCGCCGTCAGTGTCGCGGAAGCCCTCGTCGACCTCGCCGTCGCCGTCGTCGTCGAGACCGTTGCAGCGCTCCCCGTTGACCGGCGGCCACAGCTCGTCCCAGCCGTCCACGCCCAGCGTCGGGTCGTCGCTGTCTGGATCATTCTGGTTGTTCCTGCCATTCAGGCCAATTTCCAGGCAGCCTGACAGCAGGGCCGCGAGCAGCGGCAGGGAGATCCATCGCACGAACACCTCGGCACACTCAGTAGCCTGAGGCGAGCGGGTGTTGAGGGGTCGATCTCAGTCGGACGCGGTTGCGACTCAACTCGTGGGGGCACTGACCGAAGGAGGGTTGCCCCTCTGGAGCAGACCATGTCCGGCTTCCTCTTCGACCCCAGCTTCACCGGCGTGCATCGCGTGCTCGACCTGCGCCAGCAGCAGCACGCCATGACCGCCTCGAACCTGGCCAACGCCAACACCCCCGGGTTCAAGGCGCAGTACCTCGACTTCTCGACGGCACTGTCCGACGCCATGACCGCTCCGCTGTCCGAGCCCACGATCGACGCCGACGTCGTCGAGGTCGAGGCGCCGGCGTGGTCGGTGAACGGCAACAGCGTCTTCCTGGAGCAGGAGCACGCCCGCCTGCGCTCCAACGCGGTCCTCTACCAGGGACTCGTCCGCGGTGTGTCCAGCCGCCTGGCTCTGCTCAAGTTCGCTGCCGCCGACGGCCGCGCCTGATCCCTCAAGGAGCTCCACCGATGGACTTCATCGACACCATCAACATCGCTGGCAGCGGCCTCACCGCAGAGCGCGTGCGCCTGCAGGCGGTGTCCAGCAACATGGCGAACGCCCGCACGACCCGCACCGAGGACGGCGGCCCCTACCGTCGCCAGGTGCCGATCTACCGGGCCGACGCCGTGCGCGACTTCGGCAGCGAGCTCGACGACCAGCTCAAGCGCGTCAGCGTGCCGCGGGTCGACCAGCTGTCCGGCTACCGCGAGGTCCACGACCCCGCTCACCCCGACGCCGACGCCAACGGCATGGTCCGCTACCCGGACATCGACATCCTCCACGAGATGGTGGACATGATGTCGGCGAGCCGGTCGTACGAGGCCAACGCCGAGGTCGTCGACACCACCGTCCAGATGGCGCTCCGCGCGCTCGACATCGGAAGGTAGACATGGCCATCGCACCCATCGGCGCTGCCAGCGCCCAGCTCGTCCGCTTCGACCAGGCCCTGCCGAACATCCAGGCCACGGCCGAGACGAACGCGCCTCAGACCAGCTCTTTCGGCGACATGCTCACCAACGCGGTGCAGCACGTCAACGCCGATCAGGTCGCAGCCCGTGAGGCCGTCGCAGGCCTCGCCAGCGGCGAGAATGTCGACCTGCACGGCACCATGATCCGTCTCGAGAAGGCCGAGATCACCCTGCGCGCCATGACCAGCGTCAGGGACCGGATGATCACCGCCTACGAGCAGATCATGAACATGGCGCTCTAGCCCCGCGCCTGACCGAACCCCCCCCTTCTTCGCCCCATCCCGCGAGGGTCCACCCGTGACCGACTTCTTCACCAAGGCCAGGCTGTTCTACGGCAACCTCGAGCCCGCCCGGCAGACCCAGCTGTGGCTCGCGGTCGCCGGCGTCCTGCTGGCGGTCATCGGCGTCTCCTGGTGGATGTCCAACGAGCCCTACGCCGTCGTGCACCAGGGCTCGCAGGCGGAGCTCGCCGAGGCGGCCTCGCTGCTCGCCGAGGAGGGGATCCCCACCCGGACGGACGGCGTGAGCATCTCGGTCCCGGAGTCCCAGCGAGGCGCCGCCATCGGCGCGCTCGCACCGGCGTTCCGCCCCGCGGTCATCGAGAGCGGCATGGGTGATCCCCCGCGGATCATCGACGAGAAGACCCGCCGCCTCAAGGAGCAGGAGCTGGCCCGCAACATCTCCGAGATGCCCGGCATCCACGGCGCCCAGGTCTCCATCACCCTCGGCGAGGAGAGCCTGTTCCGCGACGAGCCCGGTCGTCCCGCGACCGCGTCGGTCTTCCTCAAGGTCTCGCCGAGCCAGCCCCCCAACTCCGAGACCGCCCGCGCCATCGCCACCCTGGTCGCGAACGCGGTTCCTGGCCTCGATCCTGGCCATGTCGCCGTCACCGACTCCCTCGGCACGGTGCACCGCGAGGGCCAGGGCGGCGGCTCCGACGACATGCGCCTGGGCAACGACCTGCTCAAGCTCCGCGCCAAGTACGCCGCTGACGCCCGCTCCCAGGTCTCCCAGATCCTGGCCCTGACCGTCGGCCGCACGGACGCCTTCGTGGTCACTGCCACCGCCGAGATCGAGCGGGAGAGCCGGGTGATCACGTCCAAGGACTACAACACCGACAAGATCTTCAAGTCGACCTCCGAGCTCCACGAGAAGGCGAAGGAGAAGCAGGACGCCGCCTCCGAGGGCGCTCCTGGCGTGGACAGCGCCCTGCCCGAGCGCGCCGCCGACTCCGGCGTGACCGGCGGTGCCGCCAAGCAGAAGGAGGACGAGACCCGCATCAAGGAGCAGATGACCGCTCCGGAGAGCCTGGAGAAGGTGGTCATTCCCGCCGGCGAGCTCAAGCGCCTGGCCGTGTCCGCGGTCATCAACGAGACCGCCGCCGCCGCCGTGTGGGGCGTGGAGCCCGGTAGCGCCGAGTTCGACGCCCAGCTGGCCGACCTGCAGACCGCGGCCAAGCAGGCCTTTGGCTTCGACGAGGCCCGTGGCGATACCTTCGCGCTCGTCGCCAAGCCCTTCGCCCCGGTCGAGGTCACCGAGGCCAGCGCGGTCGACGTGACCGGCGCCATCAGCACGGTCGCTCCCTTCGTGCCCTACGCCATCGCGCTGGTGGCCCTGCTCCTGGCCTTCATGTTCGTCGTCCGGCCGCTCATGGCCCAGGTCGCCAAGGCCCCCCTTCCCCGCATTTCCCAGGAGGACACGGTGATCGGTCCCGACGGCAAGCCCCGTCGCCTCGCCCCCGGTGAGGACCTCGACGACGACAACCTCGCCGAGCGCCTCCACCGTCTCGTGGAGAACTTCCAGCCGGTCGATTCGGCCGACCTGAACCGCCTCGTCGAGCAGCAGTCCGACGCGAGCGCCAAGGTCGTCCGTGACTGGATGAAGCAGGGAGCCTGACGTGGCACAGCCTTCCCGCGCAGGCGGCCTGCGGGCCGCGGATCTCTCCGGTCTGCAGAAGGCCGCGATCCTGGTGATGTACCTCGAGGACAAGGTCGCCCGGCAGGTGCTCGACCAGCTCTCCCTCGACGAGCTCGAGGACATCGGCATCGCGATGTCCGAGGTCGAGAACGTCGCGGTGGAGGTCATCGAGGAGGTCATCGCCGACTTCGTCCGCGACCTCTACGCCGTCTACATGGTGCCCCGCACCGGCAAGGACTACGCGCTGGGCGTGCTGCCCCGGCTGCTCTCCGAGCCCCGCCGTGACAAGGTCATGGGCCGGCTGCGTCGCCACATCAGCACCGAGTTCCAGGAGCTCATCGCCGCGCGGCCCCCCGCCACCGTGGCGACCCTGCTCCTCGACGAGCACCCGCAGACCCAGGCCATCGCGCTGCTGCTCATGGGGCCCGACAACGCGGCGGTCGTGCTCTCCTACATGGACGAGGAGGACCAGTACGATCTGTCCCTGCGCATGGCGCGCATCGAGCGGATCCCGAGCGAGATCGCCGATGATGTCGAGGTGAGCGTCCGCAACGCCCTCGAGGAGCGCGGCAACGGCCTGTGGGCGGTCGAGGGCGTGGACACCACCGCGCAGATGCTCGGCCGCATGCACGCCGACTTCCAGCAGCCGATCCTGGAGCGCATCGCGGGCACCGACTTCGAGCTCTCCGAGCTCCTCAAGCGCCGCATGCTCCTGTTCAAGGACCTCATCAAGATCGACAACAAGTCGGTCCAGGCCATCCTCAAGGTGGTGGAGCGCCAGACCCTGCTCGTCGCCCTGCGCGGCGCCGACGCCGACATCAAGGACAAGTTCCTGGCCAACATGTCGTCTCGGGCGGCGTCCGACCTCCGCGACGAGCTCGAGATCATGGCCCCCGTGGCCCGGTCCGAGGTCGAGACCGCGCAGGAGGAGATCGTCAAGTCGGCCCTCACCCTCAACGAGGAGGGCACCATCCGGCTGCCCTTCGGCGGCGACGACGACCTGGTCTAGGTCGCGTAGGAGCACACCGTGGGCGGCTTCACTCCCCTGTTCGGTTCCGGCGCTGGCGGCCCCCCCAAGGGCCCGCAGGGCCCGGGTCCCGGCGATGGCGGCGGGTCGCGTCCTGCCGGCTTCACCCCACTCTTTGGCGGAGGTGGCGAGCCCTCGGGCGGACGTCCGCCGGGCTTCACCCCCCTCTCCGAGGCGCTGGGCGCGGGCTTCGGCAAGACCGATCCCGCACCTCCGCCCCAGGACCTCGACGCCCTGCTCGCCGCCGCGCGCGAGGAGGGTGCTGCCGCCGCCCGCGACGAGCTGGAGCCGGTCATCAAGGACCTGCAGGCCAAGCTGGAGGCGGTGGCCCCGATCCTCGAGGAGGTCGAGCGCCTGCGCAACGACGAGATCCGCAAGGCCGCGGAGGACGTGGGCACCCTGGTCATCGCCGTCTGCCGACGGGTGCTGGGCGAGAGCCTGGCGGTGCACCCGGACGCCCTGCCCGCCCTGGTCGTGCAGGCCGTGTCCAACCTCCCCGACGAGGACGAGCTGCAGATCCGCGTCCGCCCGGATGACGTGACCCGGGTGCGGGACGCCCTGCCGGAGCGCTTCGAGGACAAGGTCGCCGGGGACCCCACGGTCACGGCGGGCTGCAAGGTGGAGTCGCGCCACGCGGCGATCGACGCGACGCTGACGGCGGCGGTCGAGGGTGTGGAGAACGCGGTGCAGCAGTGGCTGGAGATGCAGTCGTGATCGATCTGGGCGGACTGGAGCTCGCGCTGTCCCAGGCGCGCATGCAGAAGGCACGCGGTCGCCTGCTGACCGCGGTCGGACCGCTGCTGGAGGCCGAGCTGCCCGGTGCGGTGGTCGGCGGCCTGTGCCGGGTCGGCGAGAACTGCACCTGCGAGGTGGTCGGGTTCAAGGACCGGCGCGCGCTGCTGATGCCCCTGGGCACGACCGAGGGCGTCAGCTACGGCGCGGACGTGACCTGGCAGGACGAGAGCATCACCGTCCAGGTCGGCGATGAGCTCCTCGGGCGCGTGCTCGACGGACTCGGCCGGCCCATCGACGGGGGGCCTCCCCTGACCGCGCGCGCACGCCGATCGGTCGCCGCCCACGCGCCCTCCGCACTCGAGCGCAGCCTGATCACCGAGCCCATCGCGACGGGCGTGAAGGTGCTGGACGGTCTGCTCACCCTGGGCCGCGGCCAGCGCATCTCGATCATGGCGGGGTCTGGCGTCGGAAAGTCGACGTTGCTAGGCATGATCGCGCGAAATGTCGAGGCGGACGTCAACGTCGTCTGCCTCATCGGCGAGCGCGGTCGTGAGGTGCGCGAGTTCATCGAGCTCAACCTGGGTCCGGAGGGCCTGGCGCGGTCGGTGCTGGTGGTCGTGACGTCCGAGCAATCGCCCGCCCTGCAGGTCAAGGGCGCCTTCCTCGCCCAGACGATTCGCAACTAGGATGGGTGGCGGGTGCGAGGCCGTTCAAACCCAGAAACTAGCGCGAGCGAGCGAACAAAC
>CALATR010000342.1 GCA_937891875.1 uncultured Pseudomonadota bacterium
AGTGCCTGATGTTCAGGCCTTCGAGGCGCCGGCATTCACTTCCCGAAAGGGTGACACGCAAAAGAACGATTTGCGAGATGGCGATATTTAGAGACGGGTAATGACTTTGTCTGGGTCGGGTCGGGTGCGCTCGCTCGAGGAGAAGCCCGCGCATCCCCGCAGCGACCGCGCCATCGTCGGGCTGTACGCGTTGGACGGCACGGTGGTGGAGCGGGTGAGGGGACTGACCCCGTCGCCGCGCGGCGAGCTCGAGATGGTCGATCTGCTCGACCGCTACCGACAGGACGACGCCCTGCGCGCGGTGGCCCTGCCTGAGGACGTCGTGTGGATGGATCTGGGCACCCACGAGGCGCTCGCGCGGGCCGACGCGCTGCTGGCGGAGGCTCAGCCGTCGAGCTGATCCCGGAGCACGAAGCGCTGGGCCTTGCCCGACGGCGTTCGTGGGACCTCGGCGATCAACCGGATCTCTCGCGGTGCGAGGTGCGCGGCGACCTCCCGCTTGACGTACGCCCGGAGGGTGTCGTGCAGGCTGCCCGGATCGATGTCGGGGTCGGCAGGCACGATGAACGCGACGATCACCTCGCCGCGCTCACGGTCGGGCTTGCCGACGACGGCGCAGTCGGCCACCGCCGGGTGGCGCAGGAGGGGCTCTTCGATCTCCGACGGACCGACGCGGTAGCCGGCGGTAAGGATGACGTCGTCGCTGCGAGAGGCGAAGGCAAAGTGGCCGGCCTCGTGCTGCACGACGAGATCGCCGGTGAGGTACCAGCCGTCCGCGGTGATCCGGTCCCGGCCCGCCCCGGCGAAGTAGCCGGAGAAGAAGTTGAGCGGGCTCGACGGCAGGTGCAGGGCCAGCTGACCGGGCTCGCCGCGGACCGGGGTGCCGTCCTTGCCCAGCACCGCGAGGTGGTAGCCGGGGATGGGCAGGCCCATGGTGCCGTCGTGGACCGGATGCACGAGACCGTGGTGGTTGCCGGCGACCATGCCCAGCTCGGACTGGCCGTACTGGTCGTAGAGGCGCCCGCCGGTGGCCTCGGCGAAGGCACGGGCGATGTCGGTGGACAGGGTCTCACCCGCGCTGGAGCCGATGCGGACCGACGCGCCCTGCAGGCCGGGGAGCAGGGCCCGGTACGCCGTGGGGGACGACATCAGGTTGGTGACGCCCTCCTCCCGGGCGAAGGCGCCGGCCCGCGCCGGGTCGAACTTCTCCTCGAGGAAGCGGATGGTCTGGCCCATGAGCATGGGGCCGAGCACGCCGCAGTACAGCCCGTAGGCCCAGCCGGGATCGGCCATGTTCCACAGGACGTCGTCCGGGCGCAGGTCCACCGAGTACTGCAGGTAGGCGCGGAAGGTCGCCAGCGCGAAGAGCGGCACCGGCACGCCCTTGGGCGGCCCGGTCGTGCCCGACGTGTAGATCAGGATGAACGGGCTGTCTTCGGGGTGGCGCGCGATCGCGGGGGGCGCTCCGCTGGGGTCGGGCAGGGCGTCGACGTCGAGCACGACGAGGTCCGCGCTGGGAGGCAGGCGCTCGGTCAGCGCGGCCTCGGTCACCAGCACCCGGGCCCCGGACGCCTGGACCCGGGTCGCGATCGCGCTGGGTCCGAACGCGGTGAAGAGGGGCACCACGACGGCGCCGAGGTGCCAGGCGGCGAACAGGGTCTCGAGCAGGGCCGGGCGCTTGGGGAGCAGCACCGCGACCGGCGCGCCGGGGCCGACGCCGTGGGCGTGCAGGATCGCGGCCATGCGGGCGGTGCGATCGGACAGCTCGCCGTAGGACAGCACCCGCCGCGACTCGCCCGCGCGCCAGACCAGGGCCGGGCGCTCGCCGGGATGGCGGTGAAGCGCCTCTTCTGCGGCGTTGAAGCCTTGTTCTCGTGAGCCGGTCAGGGTGCCCAGCTGCTCGGCCAGGGCGCCCTCGGCGGTGAGGGCATCGTAGGAGCGGGGCATGCTCACTCCACGATGGAGGCGATGAGCGCGTCCGAGTAGCGGCGGGTCCGCTCGATGTGCTCGGTGTCCTCCATGGAGCCGACGGTGAGCATGGCGAAGCACAGCTCCCGCGAGGGGTCGATCCAGAAGCACGACGTGCCCGAGCCCCAGCCGCCGAAGGTGCCCGGACGGCCCAGGTTGGGCAGGGGGCCCGGGGTGATGCTGCCGGCCACGCGCACGAAGAAGCCGAGGCCGATGCCGCCCGGCCAGGGGGACCAGCGACGCATCTGCAGGGAGTAGTCGAGCAGGTCGTTGGGGGTGTCGCCGGTGCGGTTCTCCGCGGCGAACTCGACCATCGCCGGCGAGAGGATGCGGGTGCCGCCGGCCTCGCCGCCCTGGGAGAGCATGAGCGCGAAGCGGTACATGTCCTGGGCGGTGGTGACGTAGCCGCCCGCAGGGATCTCGGCGCCGGGCACTGCGGTCATCGCGCCCACGCCCTGCACCTCGACCTCGTGGAACATGCCCGAGCGGGTGTAGCAGGTCGTCAGCGGGTTGAACTCGTCGCGCAGGCGCTCGGCGACGCCCAGGCTGGTGCGGTTCATGCCCAGGGGTGCGAAGAGCTCCTCCTCCAAATAGGTGGCGAAGTTCCTTCCCTTTCCGTCGACCTTCAACAGGAGGGAGGCGAGCACCGCGTGGCCGACGATGGCCGAGTAGCAGACCCGCTGGCCGGGCGCGTTCTCCGGGCGGGAGGTGGCGGCCCAGGCGGTGAGCTGCTCGATGGAGAGCATGACCTCGGGGGCGACCGGGGGCAGCCCGGTACAGATGCCGCTGGTGTGGGTCAGCAGGTGGGCGACCGTGATCCCCTCCTTGCCGCGGTTGGCGAACTCGGGGAGGA
Source organism: uncultured Pseudomonadota bacterium (assembly GCA_937891875.1). Taxonomy (GTDB): domain Bacteria; phylum Myxococcota_A; class UBA796; order UBA796; genus REDI01. The sequence goes on from CALATR010000342.1 coordinate 2,822, forward strand.
CCTCGCAGACCGGTTGGTGGAAGCCCAGCAGGCCGCGCTCGACGGCGCTGAGGATCAGCGTGTTCACGAACTGCTTGCCGCTGCTGAAGCAGATGCAGACGCTGTCGGCCTGCATGGCCTTGCCCTCGTCCCGGCGGGCGAAGCCGGCGGAGTGGGAGAACACCAGGTTGCCCGCGCGCCCGGCGAGGATGCTGACCCCGTCGCAGCGCGCGGCGTCCACGTCGGCCTGCATCTGCTGGCGCAGGCGCTCGAGGCGGTCGGGGTCGAAGCCGGTGGGGTCGGGCGAGGTGACGTTGATGGACATGGAGCCTCCTGGAACGGCCGTGGGTCGGCGGTTCTCCACCGTACGAGGAGGCCAGGGTCCGCAGAAGAGCCACAATGGGAGAAACACCATGGCGGAATGCGCCAAGGTGGGTCCGATCACTCCGGGGGGAGCCAGCCGTCGAAGATGTGACGGGTCACCTCCAGCAGGGAGGCGACCGCGGGCTGGCGGCGGTGGGCGGGGGGCTGTACCGCCCACAGGGGCATCGGCTCGAGCTGCCAGCCCGGCAGCACCTCGACGAGATCGGGGCTCGGGGCGGCGCCGAGGG
>CALATR010000343.1 GCA_937891875.1 uncultured Pseudomonadota bacterium
ACCCTCGAGGCCCGCGTGACCGGCGTCATCGACGGTGATGGCGACTTCGCGGTCGTCCGCTACAGCTGGTACGTCAACGAGGCGCTCCTCGACACCACCGCCAGCTACCTCGACGGCAACGAGGGCTGGTTCGAGAAGGGCGACACGGTCAAGGCCTGGATGCGCGGGTACGACGGCATCGAAGAGGGCAAGGGTCCGGCCTACACCGTCACCGTGCTCAACACGCCCCCCGACGCGCCGGTGGTGTCCGTGAGCCAGACGACCGGCAGTGTTGTTTGCGTCGTAGGCACGGAATCCGAGGACCCCGACGGAGACCCGATCTCCTACTCGATGACCTGGCAGGTCGACGGAGTGGCCTGGACAGGCGGGACCACCACCGGTACCTGGGTAGGAGACACCGTTGCTTCCGAGGACACCGCACCGGGCGAGACCTGGACCTGCACCGCCGTCCCCCATGACGGCGAAGAGGTCGGGGCGTCCGGGTCGGCAGATGCAGTCATCACAGGAGGCTGACAGGGCGGTGTCGCTCTTGTACGACTAGAGTGAGGCGCTCCAGTTGGGGGCCCACACTCCCCGCGCCAAGGCCGACCCATGCATGAACCGACGACCTCCACCGCTCTCGGCGCCGCTACGGCGAGCGTCCAGGCCGATCTCGACCATCTCCTCGTCGAGCGTGGCCAGCTCCAGGCCCTGCTGGACCTGACCGACGGCCCGGACCACCGTCCGGCCATCGAGCATGCACTGACGCGGCTCGACGGTCAGATCGCCAAGCTGCTGTCGCGCTGGCGGCAGGCGGGCGGGCACATCGCGCTCACCGGTCCGGCCCAGAGCCGCTCCCAGACCCCGATGGGCGATCTGCTGTCCAGCCGCGGATCGGCCGGGGGAAGCCCGGTGGTCACACGCCATCGTCGCACCGCGGCGTCCGGTCCGACCGTCACCACGGTCGAGCGCCGCCGCCCCGAGCCCCGCTCGCTGGCCGCCGAAGAGGTCGAGGCCGGCTGGCGCGACTCCTTCGGCTCGCTGATGTCCCGGCTCGGCCCGGGCCACGATCTCGCCGGCGAGATCGACATCGTCGTCGAGGCCGCCGTCGCCTGCGATCGCTGGTCCGGCTGGCCCAAGCACATCCAGCGCCACCTGGTCGGCCTGCTCGCCTGCCGCCTGCGCTCGCTCCAGGATGAGCAGGGCGTGCCCGAGTACGAGCTCCAGGACGGGTTCTCCGCCCTCACCCGCTTCAGCAAGCGCGTGAAGCCGGGCTTCGTGTTCGGCCTGTCCCGCAGCCACCGCCCCCAGCACGGCAACTCCTGGGACGACGACGCGGTGCGCCACTGGGACCAGCTGGCCGCCCTCATCCCGCCCGACCAGGACCTCACCGACGAGCAGGACGCCCTGCTCGAGAAGCTGGCGTTCCTGGCCAACGAGCTCGACGATGCCCCGTCCGAGGACGCCCGCGAGACCGTGCGCTCCCAGGCCCTGCGCGTGCTCGGCGAGACCCTGGAAGCCGGCGTGGACGCCCGCGACCCCAAGCTGGTCGCCCTGTCCCTGCCCCTGCAGCCCATCCCCCGCACCCGCGCCATGCTGCGCCTGCGCCACGCCATCCGTGACGCGCTCGCCCCGGTCGAGGACTCGGACGAGGCGCTGGACATCGAGCCCGACTGGGGCTGGTGGGTGCACACCCGGGGCAAGCGCGCGGCCATCGTCGGCGGCACCCCGCGCGAGGCGGTGCGGGCGACGCTGGAGCGGGCCTTCGGCTTTGCCGGGGTGCGCTGGACCGACGCCGAGACCGCCCGTCGCCTGCTCGCGGCCGGCGACGCGGATCTGCTGCTGGTCCTCGAGCGCCACGTCAGCGACACGATCGACTCGGACCTGCTGCCCCTGGCCCGCGCGCGCAACGTGCCGTTCGTGCATGTGGACCACGGCTGCAGCGTGGCCATCGTGAAGAGCGCCATCGAGCGGTTCACGGAGCGCGAAGGCGAAGCGACGCTCTGATCTCCTGCGTGAGTGGCGGGGCGGGATCCGCTGGCGGCGAGTCGCGTTGCTCCCAGCGAGGGAGGGGCGGGGCGGTCTCTGGTCCCTGGTCTCTGGGGCCCTCCGCGAACGGGGGGGACGCCCCCGGGTCCCCGGCCGTTCGCCTTGACGTAGCCGTCGGGGCCCAGATCGATGTGCTCGCCATCATGAGGCCGCGGCGCAGCCGACAGCGCGACCAGGAGCACCGCCGGCGAGGGCGAGCTCCACCCGCTCGAAGCAGGCCCCAGAGACCAGAGACCAGAGACCGCCCCTCCACTCCCTTGCCCGCAGCACCGGCCCCCCCGCCAGCGGCACCACCGCCCCGCCACTCCCCCGCCCGCAGCACCGGATCCTCCGCCAGCCGCACGCGAACAGGCTAGCCTCCCCTCCCCTCCGTGGAGCCCGCATGCTGCTCGCCCTGCTCGCCCTGCTCTCCTTCGCCGCGGACGCACCCGCTTCGACCGACCCCGAGGTCACGAGCCCGCGGGAGCCCCACACCCGGGCGCGGTTCGAGGTGACCGAGGGAACCTGGATGAACGTGGACGTGTCGCCCGACGGCAAGACGCTCGCCTTCGATCTGCTCGGCCACATCTACGTCGTGCCGGTCGCGGGGGGTGAGGCGAAGCGGCTGACCGACGGGCACGCCTGGAACATGCACCCGCGCTTCTCCCCCGACGGCGCCCACCTGGCGTTCACCTCCGACCGAGGCGGCGGGGACAACCTGTGGGTGATGGGCGTCGACGGCAAGGATCCCCACGCGATCACCGACGAGAGCTTCCGCCTCGTCACCCAGCCCGACTGGACGCCGGACGGGCGCTTCGTCTACGGGCGCAAGCACTTCACCGGCAGCCGCAGCCTCGGCACCGGCGAGATCTGGGCCTGGGACGTGAGCGGTGACGGCTCCGGCCACGCCTGGACCGAGAAGGGTCACCTGGAGGCCGATGTCAACGAGCCCCACGTGAGCCCCGACGGCCGCTGGCTCTACACCACCGAGGCCGGCCCCTTCGAGTACAACCGCAACGTCTACTCCGGGATCTACCGGATCACGCGCACCGACCTGCAGACCGGCGAGACCGAAGGCGTGGCGGGAGGGTCGGGCGGCGCCCTGCGTCCCCAGGTCAGCCCGGACGGCAAGACCCTCGGATTCATCCGTCGCAACCTGGATGGTCAGCAATCCGAGTGGGTGCTCCGCGACCTCGTGACCGGCCGCGAGCGGGTCGCGTACGTGGGCCTCGATCGCGACCAGCAGGAGACCTGGTCCATCCACGGCACGACCCCTGCGTGGGACTGGCTGCCGGACGGCAGCGGCATGGTGACGACCCGGCTCGGCAAGCTCGTCCGGATCGGCACCGACGGCGAGCTCACCGAGATCCCGTTCACCGCCAGCGTCGACCGTCCGCTGGTCCAGGCCGTGCGCCAGCCCCACGAGGTCGCCCCCACCACGTTCCAGGCGAAGGCCGTGCGCTGGCCGGTGCTCTCCCCCAACGGCGACCGCCTCGCCTTTGTCGCGGTGGGCCGGGTGTGGGTCCGCGATCTGGACGCCGACACCGCACCGGTCGCGGTGAGCCCCGCCGACGCCCTCGCAACCGCCCCCACCTGGCACCCCGGCGGCCGCGCGCTCGCCTACACCACCTGGCGCGACGCCGAGGGGGGCATGGCCTTCATGCAGCTGCTCGACGGCACGAAGGCGGTCGGTGCGCCCCGCCAGCTCGGCGACAAGCCCGACCTCTACACCGGCCCCTTCTTCGACCGCACCGGCGACCGGGTCGGCTGGCTCCGCGGGGACACCGGCGTCACCAACCGCGGAGGCTCCGGCTCCAGCGAGCCACGCCTGCGGGTGCAGTGGCGCGCGACCGGCGAGGACGCCACCCTGCACGATGCCGGCCACATCGACAACCTCGCCTGGGGCGAGCGCACCCCACGCCCCCGCTTCTCCCCCGACGGGGAGCGCATCTGGACCACCGACCGCCAGGACGACGCCCTGGTGCTCGTCTCCCTGTCGCTCGACGGAGAAGACCGTCGGATCCTGGCTTCTGGCGAAGACGCCCAGGAGATCCAGCCCTCGCCGGACGGGGACTTCATCGCCTGGAAGGTGCACCACCAGGCCTTCGTCGCGCCCATGCCTCCCACCGGCGGCCGCCCGCTCTCCCTGGCCGAGGGCGAAGGCGCCATGCCCGCGGTGCGCCTGTCCTCCCACCTGGGCGAGTGGCTGTCGTGGGCCGACGCCGACACCCTCACCTGGGCCGCCGGACCGACCGTGTACCGGGTCGAGCTGGCCGACGGTCTCCCTGACGCCCCCGAGGAGAAGGAGGTCAAGCCCAGCAAGCGCGTCCCCTACCCCGACGGCACCCGCGCCCCCCTGGGCGTGCCGCTGGACACGGGCCTGACGGTCACCCGCACCCCCCACGACCGCACGATCGCCCTGGTCGGCGCCAAGCTCATCACCATGAACGGCGACGAGATCGTCGAGGACGGCGTCATCATCGTGACCGGCGAGCGCATCGTCGCGGTGGGCTCCCGGGACAGCGTGGCCGTGCCCGCCGGCGCAGAGACCCGCGATCTGTCCGGCAAGGTGGTCATCCCCGGCTTCGTCGATGTGCACGCGCACATGGGCTACGGCTGGGCCGACGTGAGCCCGGAGCTGGTGCCCGCCTACGCCGCGAACCTCGCCTACGGCGTCACCACCACCCACGACCCGTCCGCCCAGACCCACTTCGTCTTCTCCCAGCGCGAGCTCGAGCTGGCCGGACGCATCGTCGGCCCGCGGATCACGTCGACCGGGTTCATCCTCTACGGCGCCGACATCGACGACCGGGCGACCATCGAGAGCCTGGACGACGCCCGGGAGCACGTGCGGCGGATCAAGGCCTACGGCGGCTTCTCGGTGAAGTCGTACAACCAGCCTCGCCGCGACCAGCGCCAGTGGGTGCTGCAGGCCGCGGTCGAGGAGGGCATGCTCGTCGTGCCCGAGGGCGGCAGCACGCTGCAGCACAACCTCAACCAGATCGTCGACGGGCACACGGGCATCGAGCACGCCCTGCCCGTCGAGCAGCTCTACGCCGACGTGCAGGAGCTGTGGTCGCGGCAGACCGGCGTCTTCTACACCCCGACCCTGCTGGTCGGGTACGGCGGCGTCAGCGGAGAACACGCCTTCTACCAGCGTCATGACGTGTGGAAGAAGCCGCGACTGCAGCGCTGGTCACGGCCTGGCGCGCTGGAGTCGCGGGGCAAGCGGCGTCCGCTCATGCTGCCCGAGGAGGACTGGCACCACACCCGCCTCGCGGCGACCGCGTGGACCCTCGCCCAGCGCGGCGTCATCGTGAACCTGGGTGGCCACGGGCAGCTACAGGGGCTCGGACCGCACTGGGAGCTGTGGGCGCTCGGCGACGGCGGCTGGCCCGCCCACGAGGCGCTCGAGGTCGCGACCATCCACGGCGCGACCTACCTGGGGCTGGACGCCGACATCGGCAGCCTCGAGCCCGGCAAGCTGGCCGACCTGATCGTGCTCGGCGCCGATCCGCTGGAGAAGCTCGAGAACACCGAGCAGGTCGAGGCGGTCATGAAGGGCGGCGTGCTCTACGACCCCGACACCCTCGCGACCACGTGGCCCGAGCAGGGCGAGCCCCAGCAGGCCTGGTGGCACGCGGCGCGCCAGGGCGGACCGACCCTTCCGTGGCGCGGCGACGTGGGCGACGGATGCATGGGCCACGACCACGGCCGTCACTGACCCGGCGCTACTCGCAGCTGCCGGACTCGACGGCGCTGTAGTAGACCCACGGGCCGGTGCTCGACGCGGTCGCGGCCCGGTAGAAGTGGTTCGAGCGCAAGCGCAGCCGCACCCCGCTGGCCGCCGCCACCTCCTGCGGGGCGTAGCGCAGGGTCACCGTGGCTTCCTCGCCCGGCGCGAGCGTCCACGGGAGCTCGGCGACGCCGTCCACCTCGAGTCCGGTGACCGCCTGTTCCTCCTCGAAGCCGAGCTCGGTGATCACGAGGTCGGCCTCGCCCTCGTTCTTCAGCACCAGCGGCTGCTCGTGGGAGCAGCCGAGGGGCACGTCGCGCAGCTCCACCTGCGGCGTGGACAGCGTCAGGTCCGGCGCGATGGACACCGCGTCGAATTCGACGCTGTACTCGGTGCCATCCGGCCCCACCATCTGCACGAACCCCCGCACCGTGGTCGGGCCCACCGGCTGGAAGAGCATCGGGATGTCCGAGGTGGCACCCGCGGGAATGCGAACCCCGCCCCGCGGCGCGCTCACCGTCGGGTTGCTGGTCTCGTCGTTGCGCTGCGGCCCCTGGCGGATCTCGGCGCTCCACACCTCCGCGGTCACCGCGAAGCCGCAGGTGTTGACCACCGGCAGCACCCCCACCTCGAAGCTGCTCACCGGGTCGTACTCCCCCTCCATGGTGTACCGGATGTCCACCTTGTCAGGGAGCTCGATGCACACCTCGTCGATGTAGCCGGGGTCGAACCTGTTCACGGGCGGGCAGCCGGTCAGCGCGGCCAGGGACACGGACAGCAGGGGGATGCGGAGGGTCATCATGGGCGCTCTGTGTCAGGGGCCGGGTGTTTCCTTCGAACGAGGAGCAGGAATCCGAGGGCGAGCCCCCAGCCCGCAGCGCCACCTGGACCGGGGCCGGTCGAGCAGCGGGTCGGCGCGGCGAGCGGATCCTCGTCAAGCCAGTATTCAACGAGGTTCTCGAGGCCATCGCCGTCCGGATCCAGATCCGCGTCCCGCCGGGTCGGGTCGAGCCCCCAGTCGCGCTCCCACGCGTCATCCATGCCGTCTCGGTCGGCATCGTCGGGCAGGACCGTGTCCCAGATCACCCGGTCGCCGCTGACCAGGGCGAGCCCCATGCGCCGGGCGAAGTACGGCTCGTCCTCGTAGTACAGCCTGACCCGGCCGGGATCGTTGGGGCACGGGGGATCGCCCTCGGCCCAGAGGTCCCAGGTATGGCCGCCGGGCAGTCCGCCGAAGAGGTAGCTGCCATCGGAGAGCACCCGGGTCTCCCGCCGCACGTCGGTGCCCCGCTCGCGCACCGTGACCAGCGCGTCGATGGCAGGCTCGCCGTCCGCGCCCAGCACGACGCCCTCGAAGGTGACGGCCGGCTGCACCGCCGCCTCGACGGTGGTCACGCCGCCCTCGGTCGTGGTCCAGGCGGTTGGCACCTCCTCGCCGCCGATGAGCTCGGCGGTGATCCCCTGCTCGTCTCCGCGCACCCGCAGGTTCCAGGTGCCCGGCGGCAGGGTGTCGATCTCGAAGGTGCCGTCGGCCCGCGTGGTGTTGCCGATCCCCAGCGCGCCGGACTCGTGCACCAGCAGCACGCTGATCCCCCCGAGCTCGTCCACGCCGGTCAGGCGCCCCTGCACCACCGCCTCGATGGGGGCCACGAGGTCGAAATCCGTGACGTGAGTACCCTCATCCGGGACGTTCTGGCGGGGTCCCGGCAGCACATTGTCCGGCCAGTACGCACGCGCGTGCCCGTCCCCGTCGACCCAGGCGATGAGGTCCCCCGGCGGCAGTCCGGACAGGGCGTAGCGTCCCTCGGCGTCCGCGCGCACCGCGACCAGCTGGCCCTCGGAGTAGCCCGTGACCACGGCGTTCGACAGCGGACCGCCCGGCCCGCTGACCTGCCCGGAGACCGAGATCCCAGGGAGAAGCGTGAACTCCCCCAGGTCGACCTGCTCGCCGGCCTCCCCCTCCGCGGTCATGCCGGACAGGGACGCGTACGCGCCGCCGAGCCACTGCACCGGCAGATCGTCGGCCTCGACCCGCAGGGCCCAGGCGTAGTCGGCGGGCAGGCCCACCACGGTGAAGCTGCCGTCGGACCGGGTGATCGCCCGCCGCGGCTGGATCCCCGCGCTGCCCAGCGCCGGGCGCGCCTCGATCTCCGCACCGACCAGGGGCTCCCCGTCGGGATCGCGCACCACGCCGGTGACGGACAGGCCGGGCAGCAGGGCCATGGCGGCGGCGTCCTCGGCATCGGACTCGGCCACATCGAACACGGTGGCGTCGCAGTAGGTCTCGACCGCGCCCGGCAGCCAGTCCTCGACCAGGTCCACCTCGTTGCCCGGCACCACCCGCACCCGGATGCGGCCGGCGGGCACCTCCATGGTGTAGCGACCGTCCGGCCCCGTCGGCCCATCGACCCCGACCTGGCGCAGGGACAGGTCGTACCCGGCGACGTACACCCCCGCGGCCGGATCGCCGGATTCGTCCGTGATGACGCCCGAGATCGTCGCCCCGAGGGCCGAGCCGAGCAGGATCCACAGCGCGATCACGACGCCTCCTCGGCCGGCTGACGGCGACGGCGGCGAGACTTGCGGGCCCGGGCGCGCAGATCGGCGAGGGCCTGCCCCAGGGCCTCCAGGTGGTGCCGGTCGTCGGCGACCTGGGCCACGTCCTCGGCAAACCAGCGCACCAGCACCTCCACGAGATCCGCGGCCCCGCGAGCGGCCTCGGCGGTGGGCTCGCCGTCCCCTCCGGTCAGGGCCAGGGCGCGGTGCTCCCGCACGGTGACCGCGCGGGCGTCGGTGGCGTCGAACAGGCGCACCTCGGGCAGCTCCACGCCGGCCCAGCGCAGACGCTCGACCAGCGCGGGGCCGGTGGCGCGGTGCTCGCGGGCGAACACGGGCCCCTCCGCGGTCACGGCGATGAGCGGCGAGCGAGCCGGTCCGTCGAGGTGCACCACGAAGACCGGATCGACCAGGGTGTCGCGGTGCAGGTCGAGGAACGCGCGCACGCCCTGGCCGTCGTCCTGGCCCGCGCCGGTGAAGGCGATCCAGGTCTCGACGCCCTCGACGGGATCGATGGAGAAGCGGCGCATCAGCTCGAGGAGCACGGCCGGGCCGCCGGCGTCGTCGCGGCCCTCGGGCTGGGGGCGGCGGGCGGCGATGCGCAGGAGGATGGTGCCGGCGAGCATGCCGACGAGGCCGATGAACACCTCGGTGGTCGCGGGGCCGAAGGGGTCTCCCAGGGCGCGCACGAACAGGCCCCCGGTGACGAGCACGGCCGCCCAGAACATCAGCTGGAACGTGCGTTCTGCGAGGCGGAGCCCCGAGCGGCGGGGGCGATGGCTGCGGGGCACGTCGAGGTTGGTGGTGAGCACGATCGAGCCGGTGGGCTCGGGGCGCTGGTTGCGGGCGACCAGGTTGTAGCTGGGCGCCTTGAGCAGCAGCCGACGCAGCAGGGAGTACGTGCCGGTCGCCTCGCCGAGCAGGCTGGCGGTGACCAGCGCTGCAGGCGGCACGCACCAGCCGGGAAACCACACGCCCAGGATGCCGATCACGACCAGGAGCCCCGCGTGACCCAGCGCCACGCGCTCCAGTCCGGTGTACGCGACGAAGCCCTCCACGCGCACCAGCCAGCCGTCCGTGGGGACCCGCTGACGGATCGCATGCAGCGCCGCGCGCTCGCCTTCCGTGCCGGAAAAGCGACCTCCGATGCCCTGCAGAGCCGCCATGTCCTCGGCGATGCGCTCCACGTCACCTCCTGCTCCGACGTTAGCGCGCACTGGTCGCGCTTGCTCGCTTGTCAGCCTCGCCGTACAGTGCCCCGGTCGGAGGCCAAGCATGCGGTTCATGGGTCGCGAGTACACGGGCAAGGGCATTGCCATTGCCGTAGTGGACTCGGGGATCGACAAGGACGACCCCCGCCTCGCCGGGGCGGAGGTCGAGGGGTGGAGCATCACCCTGGGTGCGACGGGACACGCGATGCTCTCCTCGGACTGTCACGACGAAAACGGCCACGGCACGGAGATCGCGGCGGCCATCCACGCGATCGCCCCGGACGCCAAGCTGCTCGCGGTCAAGATCATGGGCGCGCGCCTGCGCACCAGCGCGGAGCTCATGGCGGCGGGCATCGAGACCTCGTCGAAGAACAAGGCACGGGTCATCAACCTGTCCCTTGGAACACCCAACATGGGCAAGGCGCTCCTGCTGCGCGACTGCTGCGCCAACGCGGTCGAGGCCGGCAACGTGGTCCTCGCCGCGGCCCACCCCAAGGGGGAGCGCGCCTACCCGGCAGATCTGCCCGAGACCATCGGCATCGCCGCGCACCCGGACTGCCCGCTCGACAAGTTCTTCTTCTTCGACCCGCGCCGCTTCCCCCGCAAGGAGTGGGGCGTCTTGTCGGACAAGTTCCTGGCCCACGGCTACGCGATGGCGCCCGACGGCACCCAGGGCAAGTACCGGGGCAGCGGCATGGCGACCGCGTACATGTCCGGCGTGACCGCCTGCATCGCGGAGGCCCTGGCCGGGCGCGGCGCCATGGACGTCATCAAGGCGCTCAAGCGCCAGGCCCTCGTGCCGGTCCCGGAGATCGGCTACTCCTGATGGTCGGTCAGCCGGCCACCTCCCCGCAACGACCTCGACCGCGGCCCGCCCTCGGACGGGGATGTCCCTCGAGGCCACGGTGCTGATCCTGCTCGCCGGCCTCGCTTTTGCCACCGAGCCCGACATGCTCGGCTTCGGCGGCAAGTCCATGGGGGCTGGTGGCGGCGGCGTGGCCATGGTGGAGGACGGCACCGCGGCCTGGCTCAACCCGGGCGGCCTGTCCCGGATCCGCCGGCCGACCATGGCCATCGGCGGACTCGTGGGCTTCGACCGGTTCAAGGACGTGCCGGACCTGTGGTGGGACACCAACCGCGACGGCACCGTGGACGAGCGCGACGAGCCCCTGGACTGGTCGACCGACGTCGAGAACATCTCGGGCTTCCAGCTGCACGTCGGCCGCAACGTGGGCGGAAAGTTCGGCTTTGGCCTGATGGCCTGGCTGCCGTCGAAGCGGCTCTACCGCCTGTCCACCATCGAGCCCGACCTGCCCACCTACGTCATGTACGAGAACCGCCCCCAGCGCTACGTGCTGTCGGCGGGCGTCGGCGGCGAGCTGGTCCGCGGCGTCAACGTGGGCTTCTCGGTCGACTCCCAGTCCCGGGCGGTCTTCAACCTCTACGGCACGCTCGATGCCACGGTCGCCGCGCCCGAGGACGACACCGCCAGCACCAGCGCCCTCATCACCGACGTCAACGTCGACGTGCACGATCTCGTGCTGGACCTGCGCTACTCGATGCTCCCGGTCGTCGGCGTGCAGCTCGAGGCCGGACGCTGGGTCGACGAGCTCGACGGGCTGGTCCTCGGCGCGTCCTACCGGCCAGGCCAGGCGGTCATCGTCAAGGCCGACCTCGACATCCAGGCCAACGTCAGCGTCACCGACGTGGGCGATCTCGACCCCTTCGTGGTCGGCAGCATCGTGCAGGGCAAGGCCGCCCTGTACGACCCCTACATCCCCCCGCGCCTC
>CALATR010000344.1 GCA_937891875.1 uncultured Pseudomonadota bacterium
GCTGCAGCGCGCCACCCAGCTCCCCAGTCGTGGCAGACCGTCCAAGCCCTCTGCGCCTCCGTGCCTCTGTGCCGAGTACCGCCACGAGTCCCCAAGACCTTCGGCGAGCCGTGAGACCGCTCGGCACAGAGGCACAGAGGCACAGAGCGGTTCACAGAGAGGGTGGCGGCCCTGCGAACGTTCGTTTCTTCCCGTGGATGCTGGTCAATTGGACTCGGACACCGTGCCACAGCCAGAGGGAGATGCAGGCCGATCCCAGCTCTCCAGGCCCCCAGAGCCCGACCTCTGGTCACTCCTACGCCGTCCCTGACCCGCTGCAGCGCGCCACCCAGCTCCCCAGTCGTGGCAGACCGTCCAAGCCCTCTGCGCCTCCGTGCCTCTGTGCCGAGTACCGCCACGAGTCCCCAAGACCCCCCCGATCCCCGCTCCCTACATCCGCACCACGATCTCCACCCCCCCGATCTTCACCCGATCCCCCTCCTGCAACCTCCGGAACCGCGCCCGCTGCCCGTTCACCCAGGTCCCGTTCGCGCTCAGCAGGTCCTCCACCAGCACGTCGAGCCCCTGCAGGTAGACCCGGGCGTGCCGCACGCTCACGGACGGATCGGGGAGGTGGACGTCGGCGGCGGGGCTGCGGCCGATCACGAGGGGGCGCAGGCCGATGGGGATGGTGCTGCCGTCGGGGAGGAGCAGGGCCGGGCCAGGGCGGTCGGGCAGGGCTCGCGCGCCGGGCAGGGTCTTGGGGCGGGGCGCGACCGGGGGCGGCTTTGGGGGCACGGTGTCGGCGGAGGGGAGGGAGGGCATGCGCTCGCCCAGGCGGACTCGCCAGCTGCCCCAGCCGAGGCGGAGCAGGTCGCCGTCCGCCAGCTGGATGCGGTGGACCCGGGCCCCGTTGACGTAGGTGCCGCCCGCCGAGAGATCCTGCAGGATCCACCCGGCCGACTCGTGGGTGATCCGCGCGTGGGCATCCTCGACGCCGGTCTCCCGCAGCATGACCACCGCGTTGGGGCCCCGGCCCAGCACCACGTCGGCGGTCAGGGGGATGCGCCGCGCACCGTCCGGGCTCTCCAGCCAGGCGCCGGCGGCGTCGGGAAGGGCGTAGCCGGGGTCCTGGCGGGCGGGCTCCGAGGTGCCGGCGAGGCGAGCGGACAGGGCTGCGGCGGACGGGGCGCGACGCTCGGGATCGACCCGCAGCGCGCCGTCGATGGCAGACAGGATGCCGGGGTCCATGTCCGGCACGATCTCGGTCGGAAGCCGATACTCGCCCTTGCGCACCGCGTCGAGGGTCTTGCGCTGGTCCCCCTGCTCGAAGGGGTGGTGCCCGCCGGTCGCCAGCTCGTACAGCACGACGCCCGCCGCCCAGACGTCCCAGCGGGGGTCGGGGGTCGCCCCGGACGCGCGCGCCTGCTCCGGCGACATGTACGCCGGCGTGCCGACCAGCCCGCCGGAGAGCTTGGGCGGGCTCCCGGCCCGGGCTGACGCCTCTTCGTCGAGCCAGGCCACGCCGAAGTCGGTCAGCCGGGGGTGCCAGTTGCCCGCGGCGTCCCGCGACAGCAGCACGTTCGCCGGCTTCAGATCGCGGTGGACCACGCCCTCCTGGTGCACGTGGTGCAGGCCGTCCAGGATGGGAAGCATGATTCGCCGGACGAAATCGGCCGACGGAGGCCCCTTCATGCGCGCGATCACCCGGGCCAGATCCGGCCCCTCGACGAACTCCATCACCAGGCCCGCGACCCCGCGGGGCGCGTCGATGACCGCGTCGGTCACCATGACGATGGCGGGGTGGCGCACCTTGGCCATGATGCGCCCCTCGGCCAGGAAGCGCTTGCGGATGCGGGCCTTGGTCACGAAGCTCGGGTCGAGCACCTTGAGCGCCATCGGGTGGTCGAGGATGCGGTGGCGCACACGGTAGACGCGCGCCATCCCGCCCCCTCCGACGAGGGCCTCTACAACGTAGTGGTCGAGGGTGTCACCGGGCTTGAGCACGCCCTCTCCTATGCCTCTGGCCTCGTGACGCAAGGGATGTGATCCGACCCCCCCCTTGACCCCCGACGTCTGGTGCCTTTATCGTCATCAGACCGGCTTCCAGGAGTGTTTTGTGGCCAAGAAGGGCTTTGCACCTTTCTTCACACGCACAATGGCCCTCGTGGGGCATCGATCTGCCGGCAAGACCTCGCTCGGCGATCTGCTCCTCCAGGCCACGGGCGCGACGCGCGGGATCGGCAGGGTGGAAGAGGGCACCTCGCTCCTCGACCACACGGCGGAGGCGAAGCGACGCAAGCAGACGCTGGAGCCGGGTCATGCCTGGCTGACCTGGCGGGCCCACCTGCTGAACCTCATCGACGTGCCCGGCGCGCCGGACCTGTTCTCCGACACCTCTCGCGTGCTGGCCGCGGTCGACAGCTTCGTGCTCGTCGTCGCCGCCAACGACGGTCCGGGTGCGGTCGGCGGTCAGGTGCTGGAGCGGGTCGGGGATCAGCCCGGCCTGGTCGTGCTGCAGCAGATCGATCGCCCCCACGACCTCGATCTGGTCCTGGCCCAGCTGGGCGAGCACACCGATCGCAAGCTCCTGCCCCTGCAGCTGCCCTTCTTCGATGACGAAGGCGAGTTCGCGGGCATCGTCGACCTCGCCACCCGCACCGCCCTGCGCTTCGATCCCGACGGAACTGGTGCCTACTCCCCCGAGCCCCTGCCGGATCGCCTGAGGGGCAAGGTCGAGGCCGCCTGGGAGCGGGTCATCGAGGCGGTCGCCCTGGCCGACGAGGATCGGCTGGAGCGCTACCTCGAGTACCTGGAACTCCCGGAAGAGGAGGTCCTCGCTGGACTCTCGGAGGGTGTCAAGGACGGCACGCTCCTGCCGGTGCTCCTGACCAGCGCGGAGCGAGGCGTCGGCGCGGAGCTCCTGCTGGACGCCATGGTCGACCTGCTGCCCGAGCCCCGCCTGCCCGAGGCCCTCGCCGGCATCGAGCCCGACGGCTTCCTGGCCACGGTGGTGCACTGCTCGATCGATCCCGAAGGCCGGCCCTACAGCCTGGTGCGAATCTGGTCCGGCGACGCCGAGCGCGGCGGCAACTGGATCTCCGGCGAGACCGGACGCCTGTCCAAGGTCCGCAAGGTCTTTCAGGTCCGCGGTCCCCGCCGCGCCACCGCCCACACCACCGGACCCGGCGCGGTGATCGCCACCTGGGACCGGGTCGACGCCCGCGGCGGCGAGACCCTGACCGAGGGCGAGCGCATGACCATTCCCCAGCCCGAGCTGGCCCCGGTCATGGTGCGCCGCCGCCTCCAGCTCCGCGAGGGCGGCCGGGACGAGATCCTCGATCGCGCGCTCCCGGTGCTGCTCGCCATGGACCCGGGTCTCGTGCTCGAGACCGACCCCATCGGCGGTGAGCCCGTGCTGGGCGCCCGCACCGACGGCCAGCTCGAGCGCGCCGGCCGCTGGCTCACCGAGCGCATGGGCGTGCCGGTCGAGCTCCTCATGCCGCGGGTCGCCTATCGGGAGGCGCCGGTCGGCGGCACCTGGGGGATCGAGGGCCTGCACGTGCGCGAAGTGGCTGGTCTGGTCGAAGAGTACGGCCGCTGCTGCCTCGATCTCGACCCCGACGCCGACTGCGACGAGGTCGCCTTCGAGACCTCCCTCGACGAAGAGGACGTTCCCCGCCGGTTCTGGGGCGCACTCGCCCTCGGGGCCAAGGAGGCGGCGCTCCAGGGCCCCCTCGCCGGCTACCCGGTGATCGGTGCCCGGGTCACCTGCCGCGAAGGGCAGTACGACATGCTCTGCTCGACCGAGGACCACTTCCACAAGGCCGGCGCGGCCGCCATGCGCGAGGCGCTGCAGTCCGCGGGCACCCGGCTGCTCGAGCCCTGGCAGCAGGTCGTCGTGCACGCGCCGGCGCCCGAGGTCGGGGCGGTGTTGCAGGATCTGACGAGCCACCGGGGTCGGATCCTCGATGTTCGCGTGGACGGCGAGGCCATCGTCGAGGCGGTCTGCCCCGAGCGCGAGACCCGCACCCTCGCGGCCCGCCTGGGCGCCCTCACCGCCGGCCGGGGGTGGTTCAGCGCTGATCACAGCCACTACGACGTGCTTCCCGAGCCCCTGGTCGCCGAGGCCATGCGCTCTGCGCCGGGGCCGGCCGATCCGGCGAGCCTCCCTCACGCTGCTTCCCTCGCCATGCGCGAGGTGCGTGCAGGCGGTTAGCAGGCGCCTGTTGCGGGCCCTTCCCGTACGCGAGGTGATCCATATCGGCGGAGCCCCTGTCGCTCACCGTCCCTGACAACCACCAGCTCCGCGAGCTGGTCGGGGAGTTCGGAGCCCACCTCAAGCTCGTCGAGCGCCACTTCGAGCTCCCCGTCTCCCAACGGGGCAGCACGCTGACGATCGGGCCCGGTGACCGCGCGAACGACGCGCTCGACGCCCTGGACCAGCTCCTGCAGCTGGTCCGGAGCGGACACGTGCTGCGTCCGAGCGACGTGGAGCAGGCCCTGCGCATCCTGTCGACCGACCGGGACGCCGAGCTGGGCAGCTTCTTCAACGACACCGTCGTGGTCACCACCTCCGGGCGGTCGATCACCCCGCGCACCGCGGGCCAGAGCCACTACGTCTCGGTCCTGCGCCGCTACGAGGTCGCGTTCGGGGTCGGTCCGGCAGGCACCGGCAAGACCTACCTGGCGGTCGCGACCGCGGCAGCGGCCCTGCTCAAGGGCGAGGTGAAGCGGGTAGTACTCACGCGCCCCGCGGTGGAGGCTGGCGAGAAGCTCGGCTTCCTGCCGGGAGATCTCGCAGAGAAGGTGAACCCGTACCTGCGTCCCCTCTACGACGCCCTGTATGACATGCTGTCTCCCGAGCGCACGGTGCGCATGCTGGAGCGGCAGATCATCGAGGTCGCCCCGCTCGCCTTCATGCGCGGTCGCACGCTCGCCGACGCCTACGTCATCCTGGACGAGGCGCAGAACACCACGGTCGAGCAGATGAAGATGTTCCTCACGCGCCTGGGCGAGAACAGCCGCATGGTCATCACCGGGGACGACACCCAGGTGGACCTGCCGCGCGGGGCCAGGAGCGGCCTGGCGCACTCGCTGCAGGTGCTTGACGGCGTGCGCGGCATCGGCGTGGCCCGGCTGACCGCGGCCGACGTCGTCCGTCACCCGCTGGTCGGCGCGATCGTGGACGCGTACGAGCGCGAGGAGACCCGCCGGGCCGGGGAGGAAGCGGCCGAGCTGCGGGCGAGCGGACCTCCACGGGGAGGCCGTCGGTGAGCGTGTTCGTCCGCCTGTTCCGCCTCCTGGGCATCCGCTCGGACGACGCCCTGCGCGCCATCGTGCTCGGGCTCGTCTGCGTGGGGATCGGGCTGCTGACCGTCGACTACGGCGGCAGCGCCAGCGAGCGGCTCGAGGTGGGCGACGTGGCCCCGCGCACCGTCAAGGCCCCGCGCAGCTTCACCTTCGCCGACGAGGCGGAGCGGGCGCGCCGGCAGGACGACGCCCGAGAGGCGGTGCTGCCGGTCTACGAGCACCGCGCCGGACTCGCGACCGAGCACGCCGAGGCCGTCCGGGACGCGTTTGCCGCCTCCCGGTCGGTCCTGCTCGACGCGCTGGCCAGCGCCGAGATCCCGGTGGAGGAGGTGGGCCAGGTCCGCCTGCCCGCCGAGGTCCGCGAGCCGGTGCGCTCGACGTTCCACGATCACGTCAAGCGCGCCGTCCAGGACAGCGACATCGACGCGTTCGCCGACACGGGCTTCTCCCAGGATGCCCTCGATCGGGTGCTCCTGCTCCTCCGCGAGGCCGACTCCGGGCTCATCGTCACCGATCGCGAGGTGCTGCCCGAGGATCGCGGCCCCATGACGGTCGTTCGCCAGGGGGCCGACGCCAGCTCCGCCAGCGAGCGCCTGCTCCGCGACTACGAGGCGGTGCGCGTGCCCGCCGAGGTCCGCCGAGAGCTCGAGGTGCGCTCGTCCATGCTCGAGCATGTGCCCTGGACCGGAGCGGCGCTGCGCCTCGCTGGCGCCCTCGTCGAGCCCAACCTGCAGCCCTGGCCCGAGCAGACCGAGGTCCGTCGCGAGCAGGCGGCCGCCTCGGTCGAGCCGGTCGATGTCTTCGTCAAGCGCGGCACCGTGCTCTTCCGCGACGGCGAGGAGCTCGACGCCAGCCAGATCGCCCGCTACCGCGCGCTGCAGGAGGCCGCCGGTCCGGCCCTGTGGCTCGAGATCGTCAGCATCGTCTTCTTCGCCGCGCTGCTGGTCTTCACCCTGGTCCAGTTCGGCACCTCCAACCTCCGTCGCTTCAGCATCTCCCTGCGTGACGTGACCGCCGTCGGCGTGCTGGTCCTGCTCACGACCATGCTCGCCCGGGTCGGGGTCGGCATCTCCGAGGTGGTCAGCCAGCTGATCGGCTACGACTGCGAGCCCCGCAGCGTGTGGTTCGTCATCCCCGTCGCCGCCGCGCCCATGCTGGTGCGCCTGCTCATCGGGGTGAACTGGGCGCTCGTCACCGGCGTCATCGTCGCCGCCGTGTGCGGCCTGCTGATGGACCTCGACGCCCTGATGGTGCTGTTCGCGTTCTTCAGCTCGCTCGTGGCGGCGGGCAGCGTGCACCAGACCCGCGAGCGCATGGCCGTGCTCCGGGCCGGCCTGCTGGTCGGCGTGGCCAACGCCGCGATGGCGCTGCTCATCCACTTCCTCGGCTTCTTCATGGGTGAGGGCGAGGTCCTCGCCGCGGTCACCCTGCGCCCGGTCTGGTCCATGGCGTTCGCGTTCGGGGGCGGCCTGCTCGCCAGCGTGCTCGTGCTCGGTCTGACCCCCGTCTTCGAGTCCATGGGCTTCGTCACCGACTACCGCCTGATGGAGCTCGCCAACCTCAACCACCCCCTGATGCGCCAGCTGATGCTCCGGGCACCCGGCAGCTACCACCACAGCGTGGTCGTCGGCTCCCTGTCCGAGGCCGCGTGCGAGGCGATCGGCGTGAACGCGCTGCAGACCCGGGTGGCGGCCTACTTCCACGACATCGGCAAGTCCCTGAAGCCCCAGTACTTCGTCGAGAATCAGGGCTCGGGCGGCAGTCGTCACAAGGGGCTCGACCCCTACACGTCGGCGGCGATCATCATCAGTCACGTGACCGACGGGGCGGAGCTGGCGCGTCAACATCGGCTTCCAAAGCCCTGTCTCGACAATATCTACATGCACCACGGCACCGGCCTGCTGCAGTACTTCTACGCCCGGGCGGTGGAGGAGGCGGGCGGCGACGAGAGTGCCGTGGACGAGTCGGCCTTCCGCTACCCGGGGCCGCGTCCGGACAGCAAGGAGGCGGGCATCCTGATGCTCGCGGACAAGGTCGAGGCGGCCACCCGCACGATCAAGGATCCGACGGAAGACAAGTTCCGCTCGATGATCCACGCGATCATCAACTCGGTGATGGCGGACAACCAGTTCGAGCACTGCCCCCTGACCTTCCAGGAGCTCTACTCGATCACCGACGCCTTCGTGGGCGTGCTCCTCGGCATCCACCACCAGCGCATCGAGTACCCCCAGACCGCGCACCTCTCCGCGGCCCCGCGCCGGGACGTGCCGCCGCCGCCGCGGCAGAACACCCAGGACATCATCACCCTCGAGATCCCGAGCGAGGCCCAGCTGCGGTCGGGATCGCCGGTGCCGGTGCGGGAGAAGGCCGCGCGCCGTCCAGCACCCACCCAGCCCGACCCGCTGCCCCGTGAGGAGACGGACGAGACCTCGCTCGGTGGAGACTACGAGGCGGTGGAGTACCTGCCGACCGGGGAGCCGGTCTCGCCGGAGGACCGGTGATCTCGACCGGCGATGGGGTCGACGGCATCGACCTCGACGCCCTGCAGCGGGACGCCGGGCGCATCCTCGACCGGGTGGCAGACGGCCGCGAGCTGTCGCTCCATCTGTGCGGTGACGACGAGATCCGCTCGTTGAATCGGGACTATCGTCACAAGGACACCCCGACCGACGTGCTGTCCTTCCCCCAGGATCCGCCCCTGCTCGGCGACGTCGTGATCAGCGTGCACACCGCCGCCCGCCAGGCCGCCGAGCGCGGTCACGACCTGCCCACCGAGCTGCGGATCCTCCTCGTGCACGGCGTTGCCCACCTCCTCGGCCACGACCACCACGACCCCGACGAGGCCGCGGCGATGCGCACCGTCGAGCGGGAGCTGCTCGCCGTGCTCGGCATCGGGGCGGCGGGACTCGTGGAGACGGGGTGGGGGACGGGCCAGGGCCAGGGCTGACCGGCACTCTGGGGCGCCTTCACAAGGTGTGAACGCCTGACCGTCGGCCCCGCCGCCCTCCACGGCTATCCCCACTGCATCGAGCTTCCGAGGGGGGGACTCGTGCCCCGCGTGCGGCCCGCTGCCCAGGGATCGTCCCCCCTGGGCAGCGGTGTCCGCCTGCGCAGAAGTTTTCCACAGGTTTATGCCCAGCCTGTGCACATCATGCGGATTCGAGGGTTTCCATTGACGCGTCAAGTGCGCCGATCAGACCCCCGAGTTCCGCTATACGACGCCATCGTCGGACGATCTCCGGGCTGGCCTCGACCACGGTTCCTGGGTCCGCCGGCCAGCATGACCACCCCTCGATCTGTGGACAAGTGGCGCCTTCGGGGACCAGCACCCACAGGTGGGGCTGGCAGGGGTGGGTCCGGTTCACCCGTCGCAGGTTGAGCACGAGCAGGCCCCCGCCGAGCTCCACCCACGCCCACTGGCGGCCCTGTCGGAAGAGCGTCTCCGGCAGTGCACCGGTCCAGTGGGTCTCGAGCCAGGTGACGAGGCCGTCCGCGTCCCGGCTGCTCGGGTGGGGGAGCGCGTCGAGCTCGGCCTGCAGGCGGTGGATGGCCAGGGCGCGCCAGGCCGGCCAGGCGACCAGGGGCACGCCGATCGCGATGCAGGTCGAGATGGCGATGAGGCCGCCCAGGACGCTATAGTTGCCTGCAAGCATGCCCAGTCCCACCGCGACCGGTCCGGCCAGGGGGATGGCCCCGAAGCACAGGACGAAGGCGATCCATGGCGCGAGATCCTCGTGGCGGTGGCGCTCCTGGCGGGCCTGCAGGCGCCAGGTGAGCGCTCGGGCCAGCGCCTGCTCGGTGCGGACGGCGTCTTCTTCGACCACCTCCAGCAGGTCGCGGGCGGCGGCGGTGGCGAGCACCGGGGTCCCGCAGGAGGGGCAGGGGGCGCCGTGGGCGGCACCGGCGAGGGTGGGGCCGCCGCAGGTCGGGCAGCGCAGTCGCTGGGGGGCGTCCGGACCGGAGCGGCTGGCGTCCCGGCGCCACTGGAGCGCGGACTCGCGGCCGAGCCAGGCGAACCACGCGAGGTAGAGCAGACCACCACCGGCACAGAACCAAGGTTGCAGGCCATTCCACACGAAGTCGGACGCCCAGGCGAGGCCGGCGACGACGAAGGGTCCGGCGATCAGCAGCCAGGTGGTCAGGGTGACTCGAGAGGCCTTCGCGAGTCCGACTCGGAGCCGGGCGTCGACGCCTTCTTCGGCCAGGCGCGCCAGGCGCTCGCGGTGCAGGGCGAGCTCGGCGTACAGAGCCTGGTCGAGCCGCTGGGTCCGGCCGCACGCCTCGCAGGTCTGCACCTGCGGTCCGTCCACCGGCAGTCCGGCGCCACAGCCCAGGCAGCCGACGTGGGTGGCGTGGACCACCTAGCCGCCGTCGGGCGCGCCGCCGTTGTCCGGGGCCTTGCCGCCGCTGCTGCCGGGCCCTCCGTCGAGCAGCAGGTGGCACTGCTGGCAGGTGCCGAGCAGGTCACCGACGGCCTTGGCGCGCTCCTGGGGGCTGCCGGCGCGGGCGGCGCGGGCGGCCAGGTCGTGCACCCGGATCTCGAGCGCTGCCGCATCCGGCGGAACCGGAGCATCCACCGGCGTTCCCGAGGGGATCATCGGGGTGGCGTTGAGCGCCTGGGCGGCGTTGCTGAACGCGGCGTCGTCCCCGCGCACCAGCCCGTCCCACAGGGTCAGCATCGCCCAGTGGTGCAGGGCCATCTGGCTCTTCACGTCCGAGCCGACGACCGGCTTGTCTCCCGCCTCGGGGGGGGGCTTTGCGCCGACTGCCCGGTGGCAGGAACCGCAGGCTGCGCCCACCTGACCCAGCGCCCTGGCGGCAGCGTCGAGGTCCTCCGCCTTCGCCCCTGCGACGACCGCGTCCATCAGCGCCTGCTGCCGACCGCGGTCGAGCCCGTCCAGGGGGAGCCTGCCGGCCAGCGCTCCCAGCGCGTCGGTCGCGTTCGCGTGGTCCCCGGCGACGATCGCGTCCCGCGCGGCCAGCACCTCCGTGTGGTGCACGACCATCTCGTCCTTCACCTTCTCCTCGCTCTGGGCGATGCGATCCTCGGTGGACCAGCACCCGGTGAGCAGGACGAGGAGCGCCACGAGCCGCATCACAACCTCCGCCCATGGCGTACCACGCGACCCGCGTTAGGGCCCGGCGCCACTGTGGAGTTCCCCATGTTCGACGAGATCCTGGCCGATCTGGCACCCATCTCGGAGCGTATCGACGCGCTCTGGGGGCATCTTTGACATCGAGGGAAAGAAGGCTCGAATCCAGGATCTCGATCAGCAGGCCGCCGTGCCCGCGTTCTGGGAGGACCAGGCCCGCGCCCAGAAGGTCCTGAAGGAGAAGGGGCTGTTGGAGCGCGTGGTCAAGGACTTCGACGCGCTCGCCCTCGTCCGGGATGACATCGCCACCCTGCTCGAGCTGGCGACCGAGATGGAGGATCGCGACACCGCCGAGGAGGCGAAGGAGAAGATCCCCGAGCTCGACCGCGCGGTGAAGGAGCTCGAGACCCGGCGTCTGCTCTCGGAAGAGCAGGACGCGATGGACGCCATCGTCGAGTTCAACCCCGGCGCGGGCGGCATCGACGCCGCCGACTGGGCCGAGATGATCTTCCGCATGGTGAGCCGCTGGGCCGAGCGCCGCGGCTTCCAGGTCGAGGTGCTGGAGTACAGCCCGGGCGACGAGGCCGGCATCAAGTCGGCGTCCCTCGCCATCCGCGGGCCCTACGCCTTCGGCTACCTGCAGTCGGAGATCGGCGTGCACCGCCTGGTCCGCATCTCGCCGTTCGACCAGCAGGCCCGCCGGCACACCGCGTTTGCCGCGGTCGGCGCCTACCCCGAGATCGACGACACCATCGAGATCGACATCAACCCGGCGGACATCCGCATGGAGACCATGCGGGCGGGCGGCGCCGGCGGCCAGCACGTCAACACGACGGACTCCGCCGTGCGCCTCATCCACGAGCCCACCGGCGTCGTCGTGAAGTGCTCCGCCGAGCGCAGCCAGCACAAGAACCGCGACAAGGCGATGAAGATGCTGCGGGCGCGGCTGTACCAGCTGGAGCTCGACAAGCGCATGGAAGCCCAGGCGGAGCTGAACGCCCAGAAGAAGAAGATCGACTTTGGAAGTCAGATCCGGAGCTATGTGCTCCAGCCCTACCAGCAGGTGAAGGACCTGCGCACCGGAGAGACCTCCAGTGCGGTCGATCGGGTGCTGGACGGAGACCTCGACGGCTTCATGGAGGCCTGGCTCGCCGCGCGGGCCGAGGGCACCCTGGGGCAGGGCAACCACGACGCGTGAGCGGCTGGTCCAGGGTGCGCCAAATCGCGCCCCGACCCTGTCGGTGCGTGTTACGCGCCGCCATCTTGGAGGACACCATGGAGCGGATCGGCCTTTCCTGCGCAGCGGCAGCCTTGCTCGCCCTGGCTGCATGTGACGGGAGCACCGGCGAGACCGACCTGCCGCCCGCGCTCACGGACGGCACCATCAAGGCCAACGACCACGACCGCGAGGCGGTGGTCAAGACCTACAAGGCGTTCGGCTTCGCCACCAACGGCGTGGGCGTGGTCTACCTGTCCCCCAACCCCAACGCGACCTGCGCCGCGGTCACCGAGTACCTCAAGGAGGGCGGCGACTACGACCCGGTCGACGTGCTCAACTCCGGCCACTGCTCGGTCGTCTTCCGCTTCAACTACACCGACTCCTTCGACGGCGTGACCTACACGGAGGCCGACATCGGCAACTTCGTCAACGTCAACTGCGCGATGGGTGACGGCACCTGGGAGCTGGTCGGCAGCGGTCGCGACCGCGGCTACCGCTTCGTCGCTGGAGACGAGTCCCCGTGGTGGCAGGGCAACGCCGGCGAGTTCACCGTGACGACGACCATCGGCGCGAGCGACAACACGCCCGACATCGACCTGGACCTCGGCCCCAGCTTCGGTGGGCAGTTCATCTACGAGGACACCCTCGTCGACCCCGCGACCGGCAGCGCCTCCGGCTCGGTCACGGTGGAGACCTGCCAGACCCTGACCCAGACCCCTCCCTGGAACTGATCCTTGGACCTCGATCTGCCTGACGGAGCCGACGGCCCCGTCTCCCGCCTGCGCTGGTACCCCGAGCGCGGCTTCGAGCTCGACCTCTCCGCCCACGTGGAGGAGGTGAGCCTCATGCTGGTCGCCGTGCCGCTCCCGGCCGACGGCACGGTCGAGCTGCGCGGCGGGCCGCTGGAGCTCGACAAGCTCGAGATCCTCTTCAAGGCCCAGGTCGACCTCGACGGCGTGCCCGGCCAGCTCACCGAGGCGACGGTCACCTTCGTGTCCGATGCTGGCGGCGAGAAGCTCGTGCTCGAGACCGTCGTGGAGGATGCGGAGACCGGCGAGGTCCGCGACCTCAAGGTCGAGGTCCCGGTCGACGTGCCCGCAGGCGCGCCCGAGGCGGGCGGGCCCCGCCCC
>CALATR010000345.1 GCA_937891875.1 uncultured Pseudomonadota bacterium
CGTCGAGACCACCGGTGCCGAGATGGTCGTCGAGCTTCACCGAGACGCGGAGCTGTCCGCGCACGCCCTGCGGCTGGTGAACTCGCCCGGCCTGCTGCTTCCCCGCCACCTCGACTCGCTGGACGAGGCCGTGGGTGTGCTCGGCCGCGACGCCGTGCAGGCCATGACGCTGTCCGCCGCCTGCGCGGACAGCTTCATCGACGTCGCCGACGACGTCGTCAGCCTGGTGCAGACGGAGGGCACGGTCCTGGTCCGACTGGTGCGTGAGATCGCCGGAGCCCATGCAGGAGAGGCCCAGACGGCCGCGATCCTCAAGAACCTCGGTCGGGTGGTGCTGCTCGGAGGGTCGGCCGAGCTGTCCTACAAGGTCGAGGAGGAGACCCGCCGCCGCTCGGTACCTCGCTGGCTGGTCGAGGAGCGCCACTTCGGCTGGTCCCACGCCGAGGCAGCCGCCGCGCTGCTGGCCGGCTGGGGCTTCCCCACGAGCGTCATCCGCACCATCTCCCAGAGCTGCACGCCGTTCCCCCATCCGGGACGGGGTCTGTCCGCAGCAGCGACGCTCTACCTGGCCAATGTCCTGCTCGAGGAGGCCCGCCTGGGCCGCAGCCTCGATGCACACCTCCCGCACGCATGGCTGGATGCGCTGCGGATCCCTGCGGTCCAGCTCGAGGCGTGGCGGTCCTTCGCCGGCGTGCTCGTCACCGCAAACCCCGAGCTGGGCTGACGCCCGGAGGAAGCCATGGCTCCGACTGTGCTGGTGGTCGACGACTCGTCCATGATCCGCATGCAGGTGTGCCGCACGCTGCAGAGCGTCGGGTACGAGACCGTGCAGGCGGCGGATGGTCAGGACGCCTGGGATCGCCTCGCCGGCGGCCTGCACCCCGACTTGATCGTGTGCGACGTCAACATGCCGCGGATGAACGGCCTGGAGCTGCTGGAGGTGATCCAGGAGCACCGAGACGAGCTCCCGCCGCTGACCATCGTGATGCTCACCACCGAGGGCCAGCCGGACACCATCCGCGCGGCACGCCAGCTGGGCGCCAAGGCCTGGCTGGTCAAGCCCCTGCGTCCCGACCTGCTGCTCTCCGCCGTAGCCAGCCTGGTCGACAAGGCAGCCTGATGCGCATCTCCATCATCCATCGCCGGACCGCCGTGGTCACCCACCTGAAGGACGTGCTGTCGGGCCTCGGGCACGAGGTGACGGTCCTGCCGCCGGACTCCGAGGACGCGCCAGGGGCGGAGGTCGTGTTCGTGGGCGTGCCCTCGCCCGCGGTCGAGGGGATCGCAAAGAAGGACCCTCCCACCTGGGTGGTCGGCTGCATCCCGGGGAACACCTCGGGCCGCTACCAGGCGGCGTTCGCCGCCGGCGCCGACGACGTCATGCTCGATGACGCCTGCGCTCAGGAGATTGCCGGCCGCGCGGACGCCCCGCTCCGCTTCGCGCGCTGGGCTCGCGCCGCCCAAGGCTCTGGACTCGACCTCGGTTCTGTCCAGACCTGGACCGACCTCGGCCCCCTGGTCGCCGGGGAGCTGACCCAGATGGTGGGCGTGCCCCTGGCCGCGCACGCCATCGAGGTGATGCCCGACATCTCCGTGGGCGCGCGCATGAAGCTCTCCCTGCCCAAGGAGAACGTCGACCTCGTCATCGGCCTGGGCATGGGGCGCGCCTCGGCGGCCGCCCTCGCC
>CALATR010000346.1 GCA_937891875.1 uncultured Pseudomonadota bacterium
CGGCCTCCTTGAGGCCGAGCGCCTGCAGGAAGCGCGGCCCCAGGGAAGCGAGCGCGTCTTCTTCCAGATCAGTGGCCTGATAGCCGGACTCTGGGCCGGCGTGGCGTTCATCGGACATGGACTCTCCGTCCGGTCAGCGGACCGGGTGGTCGAAGTGGGAGTCGCCCGGAGGCGCAGGGGCGGGGCCCGCCTGCTTGTTGGGGGCGCCAGGGCGAGGGGACTCGGCACCGGCCTCGGGCGGGCGGTCGCCGAAGTCGAGCTTGATCTGCTTCGCCAGCTCGGGATCGCCGGTGAACCAGCGGACGGCCTGGCGGGCCACGATGGGGGCGATGAGGCGGCGGGTGAACGGCAGGATCAGGGCGAAGCCGGTCAGGTCGGTGAGCACGCCGGGGGTGACCAGGAGGATGGCGCCGCACAGAACCAGCACGCCCTCGACGATGCGGCCGGTGGGGGGCAGGCCGCCCTGGAGGTCCGCGCGGAGCTTGCGCAGCACGCCAAGCCCCTCGCGCTTGGCCAGCCAGGCACCGGTGAACCCGGTCGCGATGACGATGAGCGTGGTCCACAGCACGCCGATCTGGGTGCCGATCCAGATCAGCAGCGCGAGCTCCACCGTGGGCACGATGGTGAACAGCAGCGCGAGCTTCCAGATCACGGGGCCTCCTCGAGCGCGCGCTTGGCCTGGTCCCACAGGGCGTCCAGGGTCTGCAGGTCTGCCGAGTGTACGTCGATCCCGGCCTGCGCCGCCAGGGCCTCCACGCGCCGGAACCGCGCTTCGAACTTGGATGTCGTGCGACGCAGGGCGTGCTCCGCGACCACGGGACGCCCGCCGGGGCCGACCGTGTGGCGCGCCAGGTTGACGACGCTGAACAGCACGTCGCCCAGCTCGTCCTCCACCGCGTCGGCGTCCGATCGGGCGAGTGCATCGTCCAGCTCGGCGAGCTCCTCGTCGATCTTGTCGCGGGGGCCGGACGCGTCGGGCCAGTCGAAGCCGATCCGGGCCGCCTTCTTGCCGATCTTCTGGGCGCGGAGCAGGGCGGGCAGTGCTGCGGGCACGCCGTCGAGGGCGGACCTGGGCTCGGCGGATCCCTTCTCGGTGGCCTTGATGCGCTCCCAGTTGGCGGCGATCGTGGCGCGATCGGCGTCCTCCCCGGCGAAGACGTGGGGGTGGCGACGGATCATCTTGCTGGTGATGGACGCGGTCACGTCGTCCATCGTAAACGCGCCGCGCTCGGCGGCCATCTGTGCGAGCAGGACCACGTTGAACAGCAGGTCGCCGAGCTCCTCGGCGAGGGCGTCGTCGTCCCCCTCATCGAGGGCTTGCACCACCTCGTGGGCCTCCTCGAGCACGTAGGAGCGCACGGTGGCCGGGGTCTGCTCCCGATCCCACGGACAGCCGTCGGGGGCGCGCAGGCGGGCGACGACGTCGATGAGGTCTTGCAGGGTCGACATGGGGACTCGGGGGCAGGCATGCGCGCGTAGCACGGCCGGGCGGGGTAGGGGGGCCGCCGAGGAGGCTCCGTGCTGTCGGTGAGCGAGCACACCGTGCCCTGGCCCGAGCTGGACGCGCCCGTCGTGGTCGCCCAGATCACCGATGTGCACATGGGGCCGTCGACGCCCGCGCGCACGGTGCGCAAGGCGATCGAGATCGCCGCAGACAAGGCGGACATCCTGGTCTTCACCGGCGATGCGGTCAACGTCTTCCCGTTCCCGGCCAAGCGCCTGGCCGCGATGCTCGCACAGGTCGACCTGCCCAAGGTCGGCGTGCTCGGCAACCACGATCACCTCGCCGGTCCGCGGCGGATCTCCGGCTGGTTCGAGGACGCGGGCATGCGCATGTTGCACAACCAGAGCCTGCAGCTCGGCGACCTCACGATCGTGGGGCTCGACGACGGCAAGACCCGCCACGCCGATCCCGAGGCGGCCTTCGCAGGCGTCGACGAGCCGCGCCCGACCCTGGTGCTCGCCCACTACCCCATGGACGCCGACCAGATCGCGCCGCTGGGCGGGCGCCTCATCCTGTCCGGCCACACCCACGGCGGCCAGGCCCAGCTGCCCGGCACGACGCTCGTGAGCCTGTGGAGCGGCGAGGCGTACATCCACGGCTTCTACGACGTGGGCGAGGCGCGCCTGTACGTCAGCGCCGGCCTCGGCCACGGCCCCCTCCGCTTCGGCTGCCCCCCGGAGCTGGCCTTGTTCCGCCTCGATCCCGCCGCTGCGGTAGCCAGCTCGACCCAGGCCCCCACGACGGTCCGCACGCGGTAGGCTGCGGGCACAGGAGGCGTGTCGGTGGCCAAGCAGGACCCGCTCGAGTTCGGTGAGTACCACCTGCTCGAGAAGATCGCGACGGGCGGCATGGCCGAGGTCTGGCGGGCACGCGCCTACGGCATGGCCGGCTTCGAGAAGATCCTGGTGATCAAGAAGGTCCTGCCCGAGCTGGTCAAGGACGCCGAGTTCATCCGCCTCTTCATCGACGAGGCGCGGATCTCCGTGCAGCTGCTGCACGTCAACATCGTCCAGGTGTTCGACCTCGGGCAGGTCGACGGCAGCTACTACATGGCCATGGAGTACGTGCACGGGCTCGACCTCGCGCGCCTCATCTCCCGGGCCAAGGGCCGCGGCCCGTTCCCCATAGAGCTGGCCCTGTTCATCGGCGGCGAGGTCCTCAAGGCGCTGGCCTTCGCCCACGAGCGCACCGACGAGCGCGGCGAGCCCCTGCGCATCGTGCACTGCGACATCAGCCCGCAGAACATGCTCATCAGCTACGCCGGCGAGGTGAAGATCACCGACTTCGGCATCAGCCGGGCGGCGTTCCAGGCCAACAGCCTGCACGAGACCATCCGCGGCAAGTACGCCTACATGAGCCCGGAGCAGGTCGCGGGCAAGCCGCTGGACGGCCGGTCCGACCTGTTCAGCCTGGGCATCGTCCTGTATGAGCTCATCACCGGAAGACGCCTGTTCAAGGCGCGTTCTCGCGATGAGACGCTGGCCCGGGTCAAGCGCGCCGAGGTCCCGAGCCCCCGCGGCTACCGCCAGGAGGTGAGCGAGGACCTCGAGGCCTTCCTGCTCAAGGCCCTGTCGCGCGAGCCCAAGCGCCGCTTCCCCGACGCCGCCACCATGCTCGACGAGCTGGGCGCCCTCATGGTCCGCGAGGGCCACCGCGCCACCAACCACGATCTGGCCCAGTTCCTCCGCGACGTCATCGAGCAGGCCGGCAAGAAGCCCACCACCCAGCCTGGCCAGGCGCCCCCCCACAGCGTCGTCGTCGCCGCACTCGAGGCCACCCCACCCCCGCGCAGCCTCGCCAGCCCCCGCACCACCCTCGCCACCCTCACCCAGGAGTGGGGCGCCCTCATCGCCGAAGCCGGCGGCGAGATCTGGGAGCGCGAAGAGGGGGCCATGCTCGTGGTCTGGGTCAGCCGCGACGGCCTCAAGGAGGACCTCCCCAAGGCCGTGCAGACCGCCCTGACCCTCCGAAAAGCGACCCAGCGGGCGGGGTATCGGCTGTCGGCAGGCGTCGCGCCGGGAGTCGCGCGGATCGTGCCCGAGCGGAAGCGGCCGCCCGAGGGCTGGGAGCTGGCGGGGCCGTTCTACCTGGCGCGGTGGATGATGAACCTCAGCGCGCATCGGGGGCGGGTGCTGCTGACGGAGGTCGGGGCGAAGGAGGTCCCGGAGCAGCGGACGAGTCCGCTGGGGAGGATCTCGATTCAGGGGAATCGGTACATCAACCTGTATGAGGTGGGGTGAAGTTGTTTGGGTTCGAGGCTGGTTTTTTGGGCTTGGTCTGACGTCGCGCGATCTCTCCGGCCACAATGTTGGCCACAGGAGGGAGCCCCATGGCCAAGGAACGTCGGAACACCAGTCAGGCCCACAAGGGCGTCAGCATCGGAGCCACCGGGCAGAGCAAGTGGCGGATCCGCTGGCGAGAGCTCGAGCAGGGCGGCCGTCGGATCTCGCGGACCTGGCGCTTCGCGGGCACGGCGACCGAGGCCGAGCTGGCGGCGATCGCGGTCTACGAGTCGGTGCAGACCACCGGGACGCTCGAGATCCCGGAGGTCCAGCCGGTGCAGCCTTTCCGGCCAGAGGTCGCCGACCTGCGTGAGGTCTTCCAGGCCTGGCTCGCGTGGCGCAAGGGCTTCCGGCGCATGGCCGAGGGGACGGTGGGCCTCTACAAGAGCGGGATCCGGACCCTGACGTGGCACCTGCACGCGCTGTCCGAGACTGCAGAGACGGAGCCGATCCCGGTCACGATCCTGAGCATCGACCTGGCCGTGAAGCTGCTGGACCGGCTGGAGCACGTTGACACGCCGTGCGGCGTGAAGCGGAAGCAGACGCGGGCATGCGGCCCGGCCCGGCGCCAGGCGCTGCTCGGCTACCTCTACGAGGCCTGGGTCTGGGCGGCCGACGACCCGGACGCGTGGCCGAGCGTGCCGACGCCGCCGAGGGTGCGGGCAAAGGTGGTTCCCAAGCACGACGTGAAGCGCCGCCCGCCCCCCGCGCCTACCTGGGAAGAGATGGACGCCGTGCTCACGGCCTGCCCACCCGGGAACATGCGCGACGTGCTGATCATCCAGCGGTGCACGGGCCTTCGCGCGGGTCAGGTCTGCGGGCTCAAGGTGCGTGACCTCGGTGTGGTCGATGGCGTGGCGACGCTGGAGATCAACACCGGCAAGTCGCGGCAGGAGCGCGCGGGCCGGACGGTGCCGGTGGCGCCGGTGCTGCTGCCGGAGATCCGCCGCCTGGCGGCGGGGAAGGCGCCCGAGGACTGGCTTGTCGGCACCCGCCAGCTGACGCCGATCGTGCTGCACGAGGTGTTCCAGGCCGCGGAGGACGGGAAGAAGCTGCGGCCCGAGGTCTGGCGGAGCGAGCGGCGAGAGAACAAACGGACGTCCCACAGCTTCCGGGCCGGTTTTCAGCGAGGGCTGCGCCGGGCCGGGGTGGAGGACCGGGTGATCGATGCGTTGGTGGGGCACTCGGGGGCGACCGTGCGGGACCGGCACTACGACGATGCGGACTGGGTGGAGCTGGTTCGGGCTGTGGGGCAGGTGCCGGAGGTGCAGGAGGTCGAGCTGGAGGAGGCAGAGGAGGGGTAGGGCAACGACGGTGCGGCGAGGGTCGGCTACGTTTCGAGAGGACGCCAGGAGAGCAGCATGGACCGCGCGGATCAGCACGATGACGAGATCGGCCAGTCCGTTGCGGATGCCCTCGAGCGTGAGCGGCGTCGCCGGGCTGGCGAGCTGCGGGAGCACCTCGACGAGGTCCGTTTGCTGCGCGCGTGGCTCCGACTGGACCTGACGCCCGATGTCGCTGCGCGCCTCTCGGCCGACCTCGCGGAGGTTCAGGAGCAGGTCGCGGACCTGCTGCTGGGTTGGCAGGACGTCGGGGGTGTGGTCGCGCTGGCGACGGACTCGCCCGTGCTCGTGGCGGTGCCTGCGTTTGAGGAGGGAGAAGGCGGCGAGGAGGTCGAGGCGGAGGTTGGCGAGGCGGCGGCCACGGGCTCTGTGGACTCGGCTCCTTCCGAGCCCAAGGAGCCTGTGGTCGCGGGCGCAGACGACGAAGCTCTCGGCGACGACGGTGAGGCCGAGCGCGACGACCCGCCGGAGACGGTGCTGGCTCCCCTCGTGGACGAGCCTCCCTCGAGCCTGGAGGCGTCACCCACGGACGAGGCTCCGCCCACGGTCGAGGCTCCACCCACGGTCGAGGCTCCGCCCACGGTCGAGGCAACTCCGGCGGAGAGCGTGCCGGCGCCCAACGCACAGCGTGTCGTGCGGCCGCCGTCCACTGCGCCGAACCCGCCCGGTCGGCTCGCCACGTCGGATCAGCTCGCGGCGCTGAAGAAGCACTTCACCCTCGGCCCGCCGCCGTCCGACATCGCGGAGGAGAGCTGGCACACCAAGCTCGACCGCGTCCTGGCGGCCCTCGTCCCATCCTCCGACCTGGACACAGAGGAGCAGCGCGTGTGCGCCGCTATCGAGGCCTGCGGTGTCTGGACCGCCTTCCCGAAGAGCGTCCAGCGCTTGCTCGTCGGTCTGGTCGCCAGCCGGCTTCGCAGCCTCCAGGACGACAGCGGCCGTCGGGGCCCCGCCATCAACCGCGCCTTCTCGACGCTTACCGCCTACTCCGCGAAGGAGCAGCCCGGCTTCGTCTTCGGCCTCGCCCGCACCCACAGGCCCCAGCACGGCTCGTGGTCCGAGGACGCCGATCGCTACTGGGACGAGCTCGCCGACCTGCTCCCCGCAGATGATCCCGACGAGCCCTCGGTCGGGGAGCTGCTCCGGGCTGTTGAAGAGCTCATTCCCGAGATCGAGAGCGCACCGACCGAGATGCGCGCCACGCTCCGTCGCCAGGCCGTCCGGCGGATCCGCGCTGCACTCGAGGGAGGCGTCCGCTCCCGCAACACCCGCCTCGTCAACCTCGCCGCCCCGCTGCTGGATGTCCTCGACGGGCGAGAGTTCCGCTCGCTGCGGCGCGCCATCCGTGAGCGCTCCGTCGATGACGCCAAGGAGGACGAGGACGACAGCAGCCCCATCCCCGAGGACTGGGCGTGGTGGGGATGCACGCGAGGCCGGCGGGCGCTGCTCGTGGGTGGCGATCCCCGCGAGCCGAACAGACAGCGCCTGGAGCAGGTGTTCGAGTTCGGCTCCCTCGACTGGCTCGCCACCACCGGCAAGCCGCAGTCCCTCCAGAGCATCGCGACCCGCATCCGGCGAGGCTCGGTCGACCTGCTGATCATCCTGACCCGCTTCGTCGGCCACAACTACGACGACATCCTGCTCCCGGCCTGCAAGGATGCCGGCGTGGACTGGGTTGCCGTCGACCACGGCTATGGCTCGGCGCGGATTCGGCAGGCGATCGAGCGGTTTCTTGATGCGGAGGCGGGCGAGGGGTGAGCGGCGATCCGCTCACGGACGGGATCTGAGTCAGGCGGACAATTACTGGTCAGATGTTCAGGTATCCAAGAGTCAACACTCTGGGAGGTACCGATGTCCGCCGCCGCGTTGGCCGTGCTCGATGACCTGTCCGGCCTCGGGCCCGACGTTGACGAACTCCTCGGCGCTCTCGTGCGCTCCGAGCAGGGGCCGCCGCTCCCCCTGTTCGCCGCCGAGCCCCGCGCGGCCCACTGGCTCCCGCTA
>CALATR010000347.1 GCA_937891875.1 uncultured Pseudomonadota bacterium
CAGGATCTTCGCCAGGTTCTGCTGGGCGGCGAAGGGCATGACCGGCATCGCCGCGTCGAGATCGAGCAGGCGCTGGACCCGCTGCACACCCAGGTCGACCACCTGCCGGGGGGCGACGATGCCGAGCGCCTCCAGGAGCACCGCCCGCGCGACCTGGCCCGCGTCGACCTCGGCGTCGAGGATGGCCTCGATGAGGCGCAGGCGACCGGCGGAGGCCTGCAGTGTCCTGGCGACCGCACCGACGCCGTTGGGGCGGAGGCTGTGGTCCTGTGCGGCGGCGTCCAGGCGGGCGACCAGGCGACCCAGGGTGGGCACGGGCAGGTCGTTCAGGCCCGGAGGCCACTGGCTCGGGCGGCGCAGCAGCTGCAGGAACAGGACCTCTTCGGCCAGATCGGGGCTGTGAGCAGCGATCGCCTCGGTCAGCTCACTGCGCAGGGCCCACTGGGGGGACGCTCGCCGGATCGGCCCCAGCAGCCAGGCGGCGCACTCGGGATCCGCGCAGAGTGCCTCGACGAGCACCTCCCGGGGCAGGGCCGCGTGGGTCAGGGACAGGAGCCAGTCCTCCTCGGTCGCGAACGTGAGCAGGCCGGTGAGGGCGCGCAGGTCCAGCGAGGGCGTCAGGCACGCCTCGCGCGGCCGTGCGAGGTGGTGCCCGTCGAGCCTGGGCAGGTGGTCGGGCGGCCGGAACGGGGCCAGGTGGCGGAGGAACGACGTCCAGACCGCCTCGAAGTTGAGGTTGATCGCCAGGGCTGGCTGGATGGCACCCGCGACGGCCAGCAGGCGCGGGGGCACCGGTCGACCGTGTCCGAAGTGCCGGGCGATCAGGGCGTTCGACAGGGAGATGTGGGGCTCGACGGGCAGGGCACCGCGCAGGGCCCGATCCAGGAGCGCGCCCACGGCCTCGGTCACCCCGGGATGGCCCGCGTGCTCGCCGGTGCAGAGCAGCTCCACCACCAGCGGCACCGGCTCGTCCGGCCCCGCGTGCGCCGTGACCCGCAGGCCGGACGCGGACGGCTCCACCCGGGTGGGCACGGGCAGGTCCTTGAGCACGGCCCCCAGCTCCGAGGGCCAGCCCAGGGCGGCTACCAGGTGGTAGACGTCGTCGAGCGCCAGGTGGCCCGCCTGGTGGTGCTGCCAGGCCAGGGCGATGAGGGCCGGCGCGCGGCGGGCGGACAGCAGCCAGGTGCGGACCCTCGGGCGCAGGTCCTCGTCGCCGAGCAGGCGGATGCGCAGCACGTCGGTGTCGCGCTCGGGGAGCATGTCGAACGCCTGCAGGCGCACCCCGCGGCGGGGGTGGCACAGGGCGATCAGCCAGCGGCTGGGGTCGTCGCGGCAGGCCTGGGCGAAGGCGAGCAGGGCGGCCTCGCGCACGCTCCCATCGCCGTCGTCGAGCGCGTGGGACAGGAGCTTCCAGGCCGGGAATCCGGTTGCGCCGTCCAGCGCACGCAGACCGGCGGCGCGCACCTTGGGGTCGGGATCGCTGGCGGCCTGCTCGGCCTGGTCGAAGAGCGCCCAGCGGGCAGGGTGCTCGGCGAGGGCGGCCAGGGCAGATCGGCGCGCCTCGGGGGAGGCGTCCGGATCGCGGAGCGTGCGCCAGATCTGCAGGTCGTGCACCGCTCAGCAGCTCCTGACCAGCCGCAGGCCGACCCGCGGGTCTCCGTCGCGGGCGAGGAGCAGGTGGCGGGAGGCGGCCCGGCAGGCGTCGGGGGGGTCGTCGAAGGCGCCCCCGCGGGCGACCCGGAAGCTGCCGTGCACATCCGCGCACCAGTCGCGCACGTTGCCGCCCAGGCCGCGGATCCCGTACGGGCTCTCGTCCTCGGGGTGGGCGTCGACCGGCGCGGGTCCCTCGGGTCGGCTGTCGCGCATCCGACACCACGCGGGGTCGAGGTGGTTGCCGAAGGGGAACGCGCGCCCGTCGACCCCGCGGGCGAGCTTCTCCCACTCGACCTCGGTCGGCAGGCGCCACGGCTGGCCGGTCTGGCGGGCGGTCCACGCGGCGAAGGCCTCGGCGGCGGCCGGGGTGACCCCGCGCACGGGCCAGCGGGGCTGCCAGGTGTAGGCCTCGCCGGCCAGCGCCTTGGGCGTGAACTCCTGGGCCTGGGCGGCCCGTCCCTCGCCGATCAGCTCCTCCAGGAACTGCAGCCACTCGGCGTTGGTGACCGGGTGGCGGCGGGCGATGAAGGGCTCGACGTAGACGGTGCTGGCGCGGCGGCCACGCCAGGCGCGGTCGTCCCCGCCCAGGGTGCACGGTCCAGCGGGCACCAGGTGGTCCTCTGGCCCGACGCTGCCGGGATCGGGCAGGGCCAGCGGGGTCGGGCCGCCTTGGCGGTCGCTCGGGGTCCAGTGCTGCTCGCGACCGATGCGCACGGGGATCCGCCAGGGCTCGCCGCCGTCGCGGTCCAGGAGCAGGGCGAAGCGGCCGTGGCTCACCTCCACCTCGTCGAGCGGGGTCTCCCCCAGGTCGCGGGCCTCGCCGAGGACCCAGCGACGGTCGACCTCGACGATCGGTGCCAGGCGGACCGGGATGCCGGCGCGGGCGGTCGGCAGCTCGAGGCTCGCCTTGCCCTCCAGGTAGCGCTGGTAGCGGCCGTGGTGGTGGGCGCGCAGGCGGGCGAGGGCGTGCTGGGCGGTGTGCTCGTCGTCGGCGAGCTCGGCGGCCTCGTGGCGGCGCCGGTAGTGCTCGGCGAGGCGCTGGTGGGCCTCCTCCAGATCGGGCGCCAGGTTGACCGCGTCGAAGAGCGCCTGGGTGTACTCGGTCTCCCAGGCGGTCGCGCGGCGCTGGAGCTCGCGGGCCTGATCCTGGAGCTTCCAGGCCGGTCGTTTGGCCTCGATGGGGGCGTGGGGCGGCAGGTTGTCGAGCACCAGGGAGGCCTCGTCGAACAGGCCGCGCGCCCGGCGATTGAGCTGTTCGATCCCGGGAAGCAGGCCGTCGGCGTCCTGCACCGCCCGGCGTGCGGAGTCGCGCTGGGCCTCGCCGTCGAGCCAGCGACGCAGGTCCTCGGAGAAGGGCTTGGCGCTGC
This sequence comes from uncultured Pseudomonadota bacterium, assembly GCA_937891875.1. Lineage (GTDB taxonomy): Bacteria > Myxococcota_A > UBA796 > UBA796 > REDI01. The sequence goes on from CALATR010000347.1 coordinate 3,021, forward strand.
GGTAGCGGTCCGCGTGCTGGGTCGCGGTGGCCTTGCGCACGATGTCCGCGAGCGTCGGAGGCGTGTTCTCGGGCAGGGGGTGCAGCTGGTTCGACAGGGCCTGGCGGATGACCACGCCCACCGACCGACCCTGACGGGGGCGCTCGCCGGTCAGGATCTCGAGCAGGATGGCGCCCAGGCTGAACACGTCCGAGGCGGCGGTGAGCCGGGCGCCCGGCCGCGCCTGCTCGGGCGACATGTACATGGGCGTGCCCAGCACCTGGTTGTCGGTCGTGGCGAAGACGTCCTCGGTGCGGCGGTCGGTGAGGATGGTGTCCTCGGGATCCGCCATGGGGTCGTCGCGACCGACCACCTTGGCCAGCCCCCAGTCCAGGACGTAGACCTCGCCGAAGTCGCCGACCATGATGTTGTCGGGCTTGAGGTCGCGGTGGATGACGCCGCGCTCGTGGGCGTAGGCGACGGCTTCGGCCGCCTGGGCCAGGATGTCGACCAGCCGGCGGCGTCCGACCGTGCCCGTGCCCGGCCCGGTGGAGCTGGCCATGGTCGACAGGATCCGCTGCGAAAGCGTCGTGCCGCGGATCTCGGGCATGGTGAAGTAGGCGCGTCCGTCGGTCAGCCGGCCCAGCTCGTAGACCGGCAGGATGGACGGGTGCTGCAGCTGGGCCAGGGTCTGGGCCTCGGCGACGAAGCGGTCGATCTGCTGGGCCTCGAACGCGGCGCGGGGACGCAGGGCCTTGAGTGCCACCACCCGGCCCAGGTTCGGGTCGCGCACCCGGATGACCTCGCCGATGGCGCCCTTGCCCAGCAGGCCCATGCGCTCGTAGCGGTCGGGGCCGACCTCGGGCTGCTGCCGCCCCACTGCCTTGGCCACTGCGGCGTCCCGGAGCAGCGAGCGCAGCTCGCGGTGGGCCACCGGGTCGATCTCGTGGGTGAGTGCGAGCTGGGTGAGCCGCGCCAGGAGCGGATCCTCGGTGTCCAGCGTCTCCTCGATGGTCATGTCGTGCCCTCGGGGATCTGCGCGCCCTGTCCGCGCACCACGCCCCCGCGCACGCCCGGCCGGGGCAGGCGCACCTCCTGCCAGCGGCTCTTGAGCCCGTCCAGCGCCTGCCAGAAGCGCAGGTCCGAGGTGGTGTCGCTGACGATGGTCTGGGCCTTGTCGATCTGGAAGAACATGCTGCCGTTCCAGGTCGACTCGAAGACGACCGGGGCCAGGCCGGTGTCGACCGCACCGGAGCGGTTGAACAGGGTCTGCAGGCCCACCACCGTGGCGATGGTGCGCGAGACCGGGTTCAGCGAGGCGAGCGCTCCCATGACGCCGGTGCGCACCGGGCGCGGGTCGGCGAGGAAGGGCGGTGGCACGATGTTCGACGCCACGATGATGCCCACCCCCTCGGTCTCGATGACGTTGGCCGGCACGTTCTGCGACAGGCCGCCATCCGCGTAGTTCCGGCCTGGAACGCGCGCAACCGGGAACACCGGGGGAAGCGATCCCGAGGCGCGGACGCCGAAGCCGACGCTGCCGGTGAGCAGCGCGTACTCGGAGCCCATGATGAGCTCGGTCGCGACGGGGAAGAAGGGGATCGGCGTGTGGGTGAGCGGCACGGGGGGCAGCTCGGCCGCGGTGCGGTCGACCGAGGGCACCAGCGCGCGCAGGTTGCGGGCGAGCTGGTGGTTGCCGTTCTGGTCGGCCCACTTCGCCATGGTGGTGGGCAGCTTGTCGACGTAGCGCTCCATCGGGGCGCCGGTGAACATGGCCTCGTTGACCGCGCGCTGGATGGTGCG
>CALATR010000348.1 GCA_937891875.1 uncultured Pseudomonadota bacterium
AAGCCGGTCCAGAAGAAGAAGCGCAACCTCAAGGCCTGGTATGGCGTCGGCTTCTTCCTGCTCGCGGTCATCTTCGTGGGCTGCTGCGGCGGCGGTACCCTGCTCGCGGCGATCCCTACCTTCTGGCGGTGATCGCTCGATGAAGAGGGCGGGAGAACGGCCGTTCTCGGCCGGTCTGTGCCGCTGTCCCTACTCGATCCGGCGGACGACGATCTTGCGCGCGGTGTAGTCGTAGGTGCCCGACCACCAGCGGCCGGCGCCGTCCTGCACGACCTCGTTGTGGAAGCCCTCGGCGCCCTCGGCGCCGCCCAGCTGAGAGATGGACCAGGTGCCCTCGGTGCCCTCCGCGGCCAGGTAGAGGTCCAGCTCGCGGCCGTCGAAGTAGGTGGCACCCCAGCGACCGTCCCGGCGGAAGAGCGCTGCGTCCGCACCGCGCTTGCGGCCGTCATCCAGGATGCTGCGCTCGAACCGACCGCCGCCCTCCCGCTTGGCGAGCACCAGATCCTGGTTGGTGACGTCGTGGTAGGCGATGGCCAGCGTGTCACCGTCCAGGCCGAGGCTCGGCCACTGGCCGACGTTGCCCTCGCTGGCGATGGTGGTGGCCGAGTACGCGCCGACGAAGCCCTCGAGCAGCACCAGGTCCTGCTGGGCCCGGTCATAGTAGGCGATGTAGTGGGTGTTTCCGTCGATCAGGATCTGGGCGTACTCGCCGACATCGGCCTCGCGCTCGACCGTGGTGCCGGTCTCGTCGGGGCCGACGTAGGGCTCGCCGGTGGCGATCACCTGTGTGTTCCAGGTCTCGCCCGTCCGGTTCGCGAGCATCAGCACGCCAGCGCCTTCGTCGTGGTAGACGACGACGGGCTGGCCCGACCCGTCGATGGCGATGTCGGTGTACCGGCCGGTGTTGGGGCGCAGGCCGGTGCCCGTGTCCACGACCTCGGTGGTCCAGGTCTTGCCGACCCGGTGGGCGACCTTGAGGCTGCCCTGGCCGACGCCGTGGTAGGCGACCCAGGCGGTGCCGTCGGGGGCCCAGGCGTGGCTGGTGTAGGTGCCGACGTCGCCGCCGTCGAGGCCGCCGCTGTCGGGGTATCCGTCGGGTTCCTCGTAGACCCACTGGATGCCGTCGGACTTCACGTTGCCGATGGCGAAGCCCAGCGCGCCCTGGGTGCGATCGTAGAAGGCCATCGAGGGCGAGCCGTCGGGCGCGACGCTCATCGAGAGCCACTGCCCGTGGTCGGACTCGAGCGTCGCGTAGCCCCCGAACGGGGTGAAGCCCTGGTCGCTGCGGCAGCCGGCGAGCAAGGCGACGACGCCGGCAGAGACGGTCAGGGCGAGGAGCGGACCAGTGCGCACGAAGGCCTCCGTAGACGCCTGAAAATGCCACGATCGGCTGCTGCCGTCAATGACGGAGGACCCTCCGGCCTCGCGCTTGCTACTCTCCCGCGACGATCGTCACCGTCGTCGGCGTGATCGGGCTGTGCATCGTGGCGTCCGACTCGGGGTCGTCCCAGACCACGCGACCGTGGAAGGTTCCGGTCGGACCGTCGTATGCGCTGACCTTGATGCCGTAGGTGCCGCTGGAGGTGGAGCCGTAGCCGCCGTTGCCGCGGGCGGTCCAGACCACGGTGCCGGCGTCGTCGAGCAGCTCGAGGTGGGTGGGTCCCCGACCGGTGATCGCGGTGCCCGGGCTGAAGAACATGGCGAACTCCCTGCCCACGGCGGGCTCGTCGACGAAGGTGCCGTCGGGCATGCGGCCGCGCATTCCGGTGACCTGGACCCAGTCGTAGACCACGACCGGGTCGGCCACCGCGACCTCCTGCAGGCCGTTGCGGACGGTGATCTCGTAGGTACCGATGGCATCGGGCAGGTCGATCTCCGTCGCGACCCAGCCCTGCACCGCGCCGGCGGTGACGGTGGCGGCGGTGCCCTCGAGGAGCGGCGTGTAGCTGATCTCCACATCGTGGGTGGTGTCGAAGGCCCCGCTGCACTGCATCGGTCCGTCGATGTGGATGGCGCGGGCGCAGCTGCTCACCTCGAGGCGGGTGTCCGTCACGTCGAAGTCGACCGCGGACTCGCCGACCAGGGTCTCGCTGGTGGCGACGGCGATCGGCCCGTCGGCGGCGCCCGCAGGCACGGCGACGATCAGGCGATCGTCGAGCTTGTCGAGCACCTCTGCCCGAGCCCGGCCCTCGATGCCGGTGAAGAAGACCACCACGTCCTCGACGTCGTCGCCGAAGTGGGTGCCGTGGATGCCGATCTCGTCGCCGACGAGCCCGAAGCCGGGTCGCACGTCGGTGACGACAGGCGCGAAGATCACGTCGAACACCTCGTCGGTCTCAGACGTTCCCCCTGCGGTCTCGACCGAGAGGAGCCCGTCGTCGGCCTCGGCAGGCAGCTCGAAGGACAGCTCGGTCGGCGTGTGGCTGGCGAGATCCACCGCGAGGTCGCCGATCCGCACGGTGACGTCATCCTCGGTGGCGCCGAGGTCGGTCCCGGTGATGGTGATCAGGGTTCCGGCGAGGCCGGTCATGGGGTCGACGGTGGCGATGACGGGCGCGGGCACGAAGACGTCGGTGTCATCGGTGCTGTCGGTCCCGTCAGGCGAGTCGGTTCCGTCGGCGGGATCTCCGCCGTTGCAGGCGACAACGAGGGCGAGGAGGACGATGAGCGGACGCATGAGGCAACTCCTGTGAGGTGCCTGCATCTACGGCGAGGGCGTCGGCAGCGGTCCCTACGTGATTCCTACGTCGCCGGAGCGGCGAGGCGTCGGGGTCTCGCGCGGAGTCGCGTGGCTGCGGGCGAGGGAGGGGCGGCGGCTCGCGGG
>CALATR010000349.1 GCA_937891875.1 uncultured Pseudomonadota bacterium
ACGAAGAGCTCGTTCAAGAGGCCGGCGACCGCCTGCGCCGCCTCCTGGGCGACCCCGCGTGCCAGCGCCAGCTCGATGACCCGCTCCCGCACGAAGACCCGGAAGCGCACCGGGTCGTCGACCAGCTCGATGAAGTCGTCGCTGTCGGGGAAGTCGAACGACCAGCAGCACAGGGAGAAGCCCTCCGGCAGCACCTCCACCAGCAGCTGGCGGCGCAGGGCTTCCGCCGCCGGATCCTGGGCCTGCTCCCTGCGGATCTCGGTCGTGAACTGATGCACCGACGCCGCCAGGAAGAAGCGGTCGAGGTCGAGGCGGCCGTGCACGTGCACCCGGGCGAAGGGCTCGGGGCCGTCCATGGCCGCGGTCGCCCGCATGCGCAGCTCCCGGCTCGCCGCCTCGCCGAAGATCAGCTCGCCCAGCTCGAGGGTCAGCTCGCTGATGGGCTCGCCGTCCTCGCCGAGCGGCGCAGCGAACGGGGTCGCCTCCACCCGCGCCACCACGTCCAGGAACGCGGTCCGCGCCGCCGTGCCCGCCCCGTCACCGAGCCCCTGGTTCTCGACGGTCACGGTACTGACGAACTCGTCACCGGGGAGGATCCGATCGTGTCCGTCCAGCGGGCGCGCATGGGCAGTCACGATCAGGGCATCGCGCAGGAGCGCGTCGGCAGCGTCGAACAGCGTCACGAGACCTCCGGACCGCCATCGTACAGGGGATCCACTTTGCGATCGCGGCTCCCCGGGTCAAACTGTGGAACGTGCGAAATCGAGCCACCGAGACCGGAATGCTCCTCGTCGCGGCAGCCCTGCTGACCGCCAGCGTCTCCGCGTGCCAGGGCCCGCCCAAGTTCGAGCCCAACCCCTGCTACGAGCAGTACCGGGTCATCCCGGTGGAGGAGGTCACCTCGCTGGGCCTCGCGCCCATCGACGCGATCGACCGCTACTCTGCGGTGTTCGCCGATGCGTCCGGCGAGCAGCGTACCGTCGACGTGCGCCTGCGCCGTCCCCAGACCGCCTGGGTCCGCGAGATCATCCGCCAGCCCAAGTTCGGCTTCACCGAGACCCTGGCCTGCGACACCCGGATCGGCGTCGAGGTCGAGGTCGAGGTCGAGACCGGCGAGCAGTGGTTCGCCGAGGCGTTCGCCGGCGCCGCCGTGCGCTCCGAGTTCCACGACGGCTGGATGGTGCAGGCCCTGCGCCCCCTCGACCGGATCGAGGGGACCTACGCCGAGGAGCGGGCTCCGGACGGCTGCTCCGACGTCGACATCGGCTTCAGCCTGACCCTGGACGCCAGCACCTCGGGCGGCACCATCGCCGAGCGACGGCGCACAGTCTCGCCCAACGAGGACGACTGCTACCGGGAGATCATGGCCTGGGACCTCGGCGGCTGATCCGGGGGAGGTCTCCAGCGCACCGAAGGGCTCAACCTCACCCCGGACGCAGCCGATCCGGCAAGGAGAGGGACCCCGCACGAGGCACGGTCCCCCGGGGATCGAGGCAGCCATGAGCAACGGCATCGACGTGGTGGTGGAGGCGACGCGCAAGCTGCTGTCCCCGGCCGCACCCCAGGTGATCTCGCTCATCGGAGCTCCCGAGGCGCAGATCGAGCCGCT
>CALATR010000350.1 GCA_937891875.1 uncultured Pseudomonadota bacterium
GCTTGTCTTGCTACGGCCCCTTCGGTCGCCCCACTCCGTGGGACGATCTCGGCGTTCTAGCAGACCTCCGGTCTCGCTTCGCGGCCCGACGGTTTGCTAGCGCTCCTGCTGCGGGATCGGCCCGGCGAGCAGGTAGGCCGCGCCGGTGAGGCGATCCTTGCGGTAGGCGCCGATCAGGATGTCGGGGGTGCCATCGCCGTTCATGTCGCCTGCGCCGGCCACCCGGTGCCCGGCGACCTCCTCGTTGGCGGTGCCCAGGTAGGTGGCCCAGGCCAGCTGGTCGAGGTCGGCGGAGCCGGTGAACGAGTCGCCCGCGACGATGTAGACCGCGCCGCGCTGGGACGCACCCTGCATGCTGACGTTGAGCGCGCCGACCACGAGGTCGTCGATGCCGTCTCCGGTGACGTCGCCGACGAGGTCGACGCTGTGGCCGGCGTTGTCGTTGGCGGCACCGCCACGCATGGCCACGTCGACAGCGCTGGTGTCGCTGGTCACGAAGCCGGCATTGCTGCCGAACCAGACGTAGGCCACGCCGCTGCTGGAGCTTGCCTTGTGCGCGCCGACCAGGAGGTCGGTGATGCCGTCGTCGTTGTAGTCGCCGGCGGAGCGCACGACCTGGCCCACGCCCTCCTCGGAGGAGCGGGCCTGGAGTACGGCGTCGGCGGTGTCGAGCTCGACCCGCTCACCGGTGAAGTCGCCCCAGTACAGGTAGACCGCGCCGCCGTTCGGAGCCCCGTCGAACGAGGTGCCGAGCGCGCCGATGGCGATGTCCTGGCGGCCGTCGCCGTTGAAGTCCGCCGCGGCGACCGAGCGCCCGGAGTCCTCGCCGGCGTTGGTGCCGGTGAAGCGGGTCTCGGCGCGGCTGGCGCGGAGCTGGATGTCGCCCTCGGGCAGGACGAGGTTGTCGAAGACGTAGGTTCGGCCTAGGTTTGCGCCCGCAGAGCCCGCGCCGCCGTCCGACCAGGCGTCCGCGCCGATGAGCAGGGCGGGAGCCCCGCTGCCGTTGCCGAGGGGCGCGGTGCTGAACGTGTCGCCGAAGTGGAACTCGACGCCCTCACCGACGATGTCGACCGTGACCGGCGTGCCTTCGGCGCTGGGGTCGGCGATGTACGGCGTCGCCTGCGGAGCCAGGCCGGAGAAGACGTAGACGCGACCAGCGCTGTCCCGGGGCGCGCTGACGATGATGTCGCCGTTGCCGTCCCCGGTCATGTCCTTGGAGACGCCGACCCAGGTGCCGAGCTCGGCCTCGGGGCGTCCACCGCAGATGGTGATGTCGGCGTCGCTGACGCTGACGTCGCCGGACACGGGGCCGAAGAAGACGTAGGCCGCACCGGAGGACTCCATGTCGGTGCCGTTGGGCGCCTCGCAGGTGACCTTGGGTGCGCCGACGATGAGGTCGGGCTTGCTGTCGCCGTTGACGTCCACGCCGCCATGGATCGAGAAGCCGGTCCAGGTGTTGTCGTCGCCGCCGGTGATGATCGCCGCGGACGAGTCGCCGAGGGTCGGGAGCAGCTTGGGACCCGTGTCGCCGGTGTCGTCGGTGTCGCCGGTGTCGTCGGTGTCCGTCGTGCCGCAGGCGAGGGTCGCCGCGCAGTCCGGGTCGTCACAGTCGGTGGAGCCGTCGTTGTCGTTGTCGACGTCGTCGTTGCAGACGCGCTCGACGGGACCGTCGTCACCGCCGTCACATCCGACGGACAGGAGTGCCAGGGTGGTGGCCATGCCGAGGCCGAGGCCCAGCGGAAGAATCCAGGTGCGCATGCGTCCTCTCCATTGGAGCCGCCAACGTACCGCGCCTCGCCGCCACTGGCGACCAGCCTCGTTATGGGCGGGGCTCGCTCGGGAGGCGCGCGTGTCGTGGCGGATGCTGGTGGCCATGATCGTCCTGCTCGTGGCGTGCACGACGCCCTCGGCCCGGCACGACCGCGGGGGGCAGCCGCGCCTGGTGTCCCTGTCGCCCGCGCTGACCGAGACCCTGGGTGAGCTGGGTGCGCTGGATCAGCTGGTCGCGCGGAGCACGTTCTGCACGCTCCCCGCGGAGGCCCGGAGCCTGCCTGCGGTCGGCTCGGCGCTGACCCCGGACCTGGAGGCGATCGCCACCCTCGGTCCGACCCGGGTGCTGATCGATGGCTCGGAGGGCGTGCCTCGCGAGTCCATCGGGCAGATCGCCCCGGTCAGCGTGCTGCCCTGGCTGACGACGGCGGAGGTGACGGGGAGCGTGCGTACCCTCGGCACGATCACGGGGCGTGAAGAAGCAGCGGAGAAGCTGGCCTCTCGCATGGAGGTCGGCCTGGCGCCGCACCCGGTCGAGGGCGCGCCGCGCACGCTCCTGGTCCTGGGCACGGAGGGGCCGGCGCAGGGGGTCTGGTTCATCAAGCCCGACAGCCTGCACGGCACCGCGCTGGTCGCGGCGGGAGGGCGCAACGCGGTGGTGGGCCCGGTCACCGGGGCGCCGTCGCTGTCGGTGGAGCAGGTCATCGCGCTCGACCCCGACCGCATCGTGATGCTCGAGCCGCGCACCCTGACCGCCGACGAGCAGCAGGCCGCGGTCGCGCGTTGGGCGGTGCTCACTCCGCTCACGGCGGCCTCGTCGGGGCAGGTGCGCGTCGTCGCCGAGCCCGACCTGCTCTCGACCGGTCCGCGGATCCTGCACTTCGTCGAGACGATCCGCCCGGCGGTCACGCCGTGACGCTGCAGGTCCGGGACGCGGCGGCGCCCGGGCGCCTGGGCGGGGTGTCCCTCGACCTCGGCCCGGGGGAGATCCTGGCGGTGGTCGGGCGAAACGGGGCGGGGAAGTCCTCGCTGGTGGACGCGTGCCTCGGGCGGCTGCGGCTCCAGGCGGGCCGGGTCACGCTGGGCGGTCAGGACGTGAGCCGCCTGCGACCCCGAGAGCGGGCCGCGCGGCTGGGGTGGCTCCCGCAGCGGGCGGGCTCGGCGGAGGGCATGAGCGCGCTCGACGTGGTGGCGGCGGCGCGCTTCCGCTTCCGCGAGGGACGGGCTCGAAGCGAGCTGCGCGGGCGGGAGGCGCTCGCCCGGATGGGCGCTGAAGCGCTCGCGGACCGGCGGGTCGAGCGGCTGTCCGGCGGAGAGCTCCAGCGGGTGCGCCTTGCGGCGTTGTCCGCGCAGGAAGCCGATCTCTGGCTGCTCGACGAGCCGGCCAATCACCTGGACCCGGCGGCGCGGATCGACCTGTGGGCGCGCCTCGCGGCGGAGGCGGCGGATGGCCGTGGGGTGCTGGTCGTGAGTCATGACGTGGCCCTGCTCGACCACCTCCACGGGGTGCCGGTGCGGGTCCTCGGTCTGTTCGAGGGCCGGGTGGCGTTCTGCCTGCCGCGCGAGGACGATGCCCTGCCCGAGCGCCTCGGCGAGCTCCTCGGGCTGACGCTCGCCCGGGTCCGGATCGATGGGGACCCGCGCTTCGTCGCCACCGGGCGGGCGCCGTGACCGGCCGGATCGTGCTCCTGTGCGCGCTGGCCGCGCTGGCCGCGGGGGTCGCGCCGTGGCTGGGGGCGGCGCTCGATCCCGACGCGGCAGGCTTTGTCATCACCCAGCTGCGCCTGCCGCGCGCGGTGCTGGGCGCGCTGGTCGGCGCGTCGCTGGGGCTGGTGGGGGCGGTGTTCCAGACCCTGTTCGACAACCCGCTGGCCACGCCGTCGACCGTCGGCACCACCGCCGGGGCCTCCCTCGGAGCGCTGGTGGTGCTGATCCTGTGGCCGGGGCCGCCGCTGCTGGGCCTGCCGCTGGTGGCGGTGGGCGCGTTCGCGGGGGCGCTGCTGGTCACGGGGGGGATTGCGGCGCTCGCGGCGACCCGCCGACTCGGCATGGGAGAGCTCCTGCTGCTCGGCATTGCGGTCAGCCTGGGCGCGAGCGCGGTCAGCCTGGGACTGCAGGTCCGCGCGGACGCCGCCGCGACCTTCCGCGCCGTGCGCTGGTCGCTCGGATCCCTGTCGACCGTCGGCTGGACCGTGCCCCTCGGACTGCTCGCCCCGGTGCTGCTCGGCATCGTCGTGCTCCTCCTGCATGGTCGCGCCCTGGAGGCCGTCGCTGCGGGGGCGGAGCAGGCGGGCGCTCAGGGCGTGGATCTGCGTCGGCTGCGGGCGGTCACCCTGGGCACGGGCTCGCTGCTGGTCGGCGTGTGCGTGGCTGCGGTCGGACCGCTCGCGTTCGTCGGCCTGCTCGTGCCCCACGTGGTCCGGCTCGTGGTCGGCGGCGGACCCAGGCGCCTGCTCCCCTTGTCGGCACTCGTCGGCGCGGGCCTGCTGCCCCTGGCGGACGGTCTCGCCCGAGTGGGCTTTCCAGGCCAGGAACTCCCGGTCGGCGTGGTGACGGCCGCGGTGGGTGCGCCCGCGCTGGTGGCGCTGCTGGTGGGGAGGGCGATGCGGCGGCGGTGACGTCGGTTGGAGCGCCGCAGGTGCCTCGACAACGGCCAGCTACGAGGGTCAGGACGAGAGGGGTTTCATCCTGCCGCGTGGAAGTCCAACCCCTCACATCCTGACCCCGAAACTCACCACGATGGTGCGACGGTATCGCCCGCCCGCCGCCCAGTGGGGGTTGTGGGAGCTGCCGGATAGGATGGGAATCACGGTGCTGAGGCAGGGAGAAGGCGGGGATCTGGCGGGAGATCTCGGACAGGCGGGGAGCCTGTGGGCAGGCGGGGCACCTCTCGGCACAGAGGCTCAGAGTCACAGAGGGGGTCACAGAGAGGGATTCGGCGGGGCAGAGGCCGGCTTTCACAACGGAGGAGCTGAGGACCGGAGGTCTGACGGAGGAAGGTCTGGCGGGACCGGGTCCGGCTTGGTGGTACGAGGGGTGAAAATGGCCTGCAGACGCACTTCCTGGCCAGATCCGCTCCTCTGCTTGAACGTCAGAGACGACAGAGGTCGAACCTGCCAGGGACCCACAAGGCCTCAAACCAGCCTTGCCAGAAGCGTCCGCCTGCCCGGACCACTCCCCCCTCCGTCAGAGCGACGAGGGTCAGGACGAGAGGGGTTTCATCCTGCCGCGTGGAAGTCCA
>CALATR010000351.1 GCA_937891875.1 uncultured Pseudomonadota bacterium
ACCGGCACGAGATCTACGCGGACTGCATCCAGCCCTGCCGCTACGAGGAAGCTCCGATCAGCCCGGTGCTCACCGAGTCCTGAGGGTCGGGGTCCGCACACGAGGCTCCCCGGATCCCCCCTTGCCGCCGGCGGCGCTCGGCACTAACTGGTGGCGTCGCATGCCCCCTCGCCGGGCACCTCGAGCCATCGCGGCCTCTGGCCCACCGAGAACTCCATGTACATCTTCCTGGTCGTCCTCCACATCATCCTCTGCATCCTGCTGGTGCTCATCGTCCTGCTCCAGCCGGGCAAGGGTGGAGACGTCGGCTCGGCCTTCGGCGGCGGCGGCGGCGGCGGCGGCGGCATGTTCGGCCCGCGCGGTCCTGCCACCCTGCTCTCCCGCGCCACGACGGGTGTGGCGGTGACCTTCATGGTCACGTCCATTCTGCTCGCCCTCCCTTGGGACGAGGGTGATGGAGACGTCGAGGGCTTCCTCTCGCAGGAGGAGGACCCGACCGGTGGAGGTCTGGACCTGCTCGGCGATGACGACGACGAGGACAAGGAAGGTGCGGACGCTGGAGCCGGAGAGTAGGCTCGGCTCCCCGCCCTGCTGCCGGATCGAGGCGACCTACGCGGCGTGCACGATTGCCGCGAAGCTGTCTGCCTTCAGCGAGGCCCCACCGACGAGCGCGCCGTCGATGTCCGGACACGAGAGCAGCTCGGCGGCATTGCCCGGCTTCACCGAGCCTCCGTAGAGCACCCGCACCTGATCGGCGACGTACGCCGGGTAGTGGTTGCGGAGCCAGGCGCGGAGCACGGCGTGCACCTCCTGCGCCTGGTCCGGGCTGGCGGTTCGGCCGGTGCCGATGGCCCACACGGGCTCGTAGGCAAGGGTGAGGGTGGCGACCTCGTCCGGACGGAGGGTGCCGAGCGCAGCCGCGAGCTGGCGGGTGACGACGTGCTCGACCTGGCCGGCGTCCCGTTGGTCCAGGGTCTCGCCGAGGCAGACCATGGGCAGCAGCCCCGCGGCGAGGGCGGCGGTGACCTTGCGGCCGACGCCCTCGTCGGTCTCGCCGAACAGCTGCCGGCGCTCCGAGTGGCCGATCAGCGCCCAGGCACAGCCGACGGCTCGAGCCATCGCAGCACTATTGGTGCCGGTGAAGGCGCCGCCGGGCTGGTCATGGATCTCCTGGATGCCGACGGTGATGCCGCTGCCTTGGACCGCCTGCACGACGGCGGGGACCGACAAGGCCGTGGGGAACAACGCCACCTCGGTGTCGCCGCGGTCGGCCACGGCCGGCACGAGCGCCGAAGCGACCGCTGCCGCTTCCACCGGATCGAGGTTCAACTTCCAGTTTCCGGCGATGAGCGGCGTGCGGTCGGACATCAGCGCCTCCGAAGGGCTTGGAGCCCGGGGAGGTCCCCGTGCTCGATGAACTCGAGGCTGGCGCCGCCGCCGGTGCTGACGTGGCGCATGCGATCGGACAGGCCGAAGTGGGCGACTGCCGCGGCGGAGTCACCACCCCCGACCACGGTCAGGCCGTCGTTGTTGGCCAGGGCGCGGGCGATCGCGTGGGTGCCGGCACTGAAGGACTCCCACTCGAACACGCCCATCGGGCCGTTCCAGAAGATGGTCCGGCACTCGCCCAGCTGACCCATCCACGCCTCGGACGTGGCGGGGCCGATGTCGAGACCCATCTGGTCGTCCGGGATCTCCTCGACCACCGTGGCCGGCGCGTCCTCCGCGAAGGACGGCGCCACGACGTGGTCCGTCGGCAGGTGCACGCTGACGCCGTGCTCGGCGCACGTCTTGAGCAGCTGGCGGGCGAGATCGAGGTGCTTGTCCTCGACCCGGCTCTGGCCCACCGCCACGCCCTCGCAGGCGAGGAAGGTGTAGGCCATGGCGCCGCCGACGAACAGGTGGTCGACCTTGGCGGCGAGCGCTTCGATGACCCCGATCTTGTCGGACACCTTCGCCCCGCCGAGCACCGCCGCGTACGGCCTCGCGGCGCCCCGGAGCAGGCCGCCGAGGGCATCGAGCTCGGCCTGGACCAGGAGGCCTGCGGCCGA
>CALATR010000352.1 GCA_937891875.1 uncultured Pseudomonadota bacterium
CCAGGGCGTGTCCGAGGTGTTCCCGCTGTTCGACAGCACCGGCGCCAACATGCTCTTCGTCCGCAAGGGCGACGCCGGCGCGACCATCCACGAGATCAGCGTGGGCAGCAAGGCCGAGAAGCAGCTCGCCCAGGGCAACGGCGACCAGACCCGCCCGGTGTACGCCGGCGACAAGGTGCTCTACTTCACCAGCGAGCGTGGCGACGGCAACTGGGACCTGGTGCAGATGAGCCGCGCGGGCGGCGGCAAGAAGGTGCTCGCCAAGGGCGTCAAGCTGCCCGAGCGCGCCCGGCCGGCGGTCAGCCCGGACGGCAAGTACGTCGCGTTCGTCTACTCGGACCCCACCATGCATGACAGCGTGCGGGTGATGAACCTGGCGACCGGCGCGGAGAAGGAGATCAAGACCGACTTCACCGCCTGCGGTGAGCCGGCGATCGGCATGCAGGGCGGCCAGCTCCTGCTCGCCTTCACCGCCCTGCCCAGCAACGACAGCGACTGGCGCTTCCTCTACGTGAAGGACATCACGAACCAGATGTAGTGCCGGGCGCTCCTGTGGCGCCGGTCAGTGGGCGTCGAAACGCGAGAGAGCCGCTTCTCCCTGGGGAGAGGCGGCTCTCGTCGTCTCGGGCTCTCGTCCCGAGGTCTGCGCCGGGCGAGGCTACGGCTTGGTGCAGTCGCCCTCGTAGAACCAGCGGCAGCCGATCTTGCCCCACACGAGGGCACCTTCGTCATCGCCGACGCCGTTGGGGGCCCACTCGTTGCTGGTGTCGAAGGCGCGAGCCTCACCGTTGTTCTCCACGAGGAAGAACCAGGCCCCGCTGCGGCCATCGAGCTGGTCCCGGGTGGCTCCGCCGAAGTCCGACGGGCAGTCCGAGAGACTGGGTGCGTAGGTGACCTCGTAGCTCACCGAGTGGGTGCAGTTGGGGCACTCCTCCGAGCCGCCGGCCTCCCACGTGCCGGACAGACCGAAGCCCACGGTGCAGTAGCCGCTGTCCGCGGCGCCCGACGCGGCCCAGTTGTCGTGGGCGAGCATCGGCGAGTTGGCGACGATGACCCAGTAGAAGGCGCCACCGATGCTGCCGCCCTCCTCGAAGTCGATATCGGTCATGAGGTAGTTGGTGCCGCCCTCGAAGTCCTCGCAGACGTAGCCTTCGCTGTCGATGAAGACCTCGCAGTCCTCCGACTTCTCGAAGTCCGCAAGCGTCTGCTCGACCTCGTCGACGTTGCCGGTGGGGTCGGTGTGGCCGTCGCCCTTGCAGCCCACCGTGGCCAGGGAGATCAGCCCGATGCTGACCAGGACCGAAGGTCCGATGCTCTGGAATGCCGCGCGCATGTCGCCTCCACGTCCGCGTACTGCAGAATGCCCTGGATCCGGCCGCAGGTCGACCCCGGACCGTGGACTGGCCCGAGAACGTCTCGCTAGAAGGCGAAGGCGACGCCAGCGCGCACGCCGACCCCGGCGCGACGGGTCCTGATCTTGACCTCCTTGTCGTCCGGATCGGGGCGCCAGCGGGACAGGCGACCCTCGCCGGAGAGGCCGAGGTGAAGCAGGACCGGCTCGGCGACGGGCAGGTCGCCGCGGACCTCGAGGCGGGCCACGGACGGCACCGGTGCCCAGATGGTCTGCAGGTCCAGCTCGAACATGCCGGCCCCCCACTCACCGCGGAG
>CALATR010000353.1 GCA_937891875.1 uncultured Pseudomonadota bacterium
GGACCGGCCGGTCTCGGCGTCCCAGACGTGGAGCACTCCGTCGTCGGTGATCCCGGCCACGAGGCGTTCATCCTCGGAGATCGCCAGACGGTAGATCGAGCCCCGGACCTCGTCCGGGAATCGCCTCCACTCGTTTCCTCTCGAGAACAGGACTGCCGCTCCGTCCGAGACAACTGCGGTGGACCGTCCCGTGGCCCCCCCCCATGCCATGTGGTCCTCGGGAACGACCTTGGCGAGACCCCCGTCCGACTTCACCTCGAACACAGGTCCCACTTCTTGCGGACTGGCCAAGCCTCCCCCCCACGGGAGAGGGACGATCCGCCGAAACCGCGCGGTCGAGTCCAGGGCGACGCGCTGGGTTCCGTCGGGATGGAGCAGCGAGCCTCTCACCCCGACGACGACGCCATCGCTGAACTCGCCGACGCCAGGCGGTGCACGATCACGTTCGAACGCTTCGTTTCGATCCACCGACCCGAGTGGGCTCGTCCCTCCCGCGGACCAGGCCCAGACGGCTCCGTGCTGCGTCACCCACACGATGCCCTTGTCTGCGGTGAGGCTCGGAGTCAGATCCACCGAAGGCGAGTCGGCGAGGGAGTCGCTTGCCCACCCGCCCGAGACCGGATGGAAGTGTGGTGCCTCAGCAACGACGACCCTCCCGTCCCTGACGCCGACGCCGAGCGAGAGGCTGTCCGCCGTCCACTGGATCTGCCCACGCGCGAACGGCTGCGCCCGACGGCCGGGGCTCTCGGGGAGGGAGTTTGGGGGCAGCGGATCCGAGATGGGCCCACCTTCGCTATCCCTGGTCCAGCTTGGTGCCGTCCACGTGGTGATCTGCTGGTCTTCGCTGCTCCAGGTGACCCCGCCCCACGGGGTGAGCCACGAGTCGAACACCGCACCGTCGTGTGCGGGAACCAGTCGGGCCATCTCGCGCCCGTCGCCTCCCGCGAGGATGGCGCCTTCCCCGCCGATGGACGTAGCGATGATGGCGTTGAGCCCAGGATCGAGCTGCCATCTCGTGGAACGAGAGAGAGAATCCAACGCCGTCTGCGGGTGGAAACCCGCTCCGTCGACGTGGAACCGGGCAGTCGGAGCGAGCAGCTCGACGATCTGGTCCCGCCATTGGGCGTCGACACGCTCGACCACGTGGAGGGGGTGGATGGCGGCCCATTCGCATCCATCGGACAGGAACGTGTGGAAGACGACGTCACGCAGGTCGTCTCCGGGCGTGCGCAGGGCGATGACCGCTCCCGGACCCGCGTGCAGCCGTGCGTCCATCACCCGAACGCCGTTGGGCAGCTTCCGAGGTGGCGTGCCGTCCGGCCACGCTGGAGCGTCACAGAGCGTGCTCCCGTCCAGTGAGAAGATCCTGGCGGACGGGACTGACGGCGTGGTCTGGGGCTGGGCTCGTTCCGGAGCGACGATGAGGTGGCCGGCGCGCAGGTCGGCCCACTTGACCTGATTGATGCCGCTGTCCGTCGACCGCCAGGCTCCGCCTTGTCCGTCGGAGCGACACCATAGGCCCGCCTCGTTCAGGGCGTGGAGCGTGCCGGTGTCGTCCTGGCCCAGCCACTTCACGGGAGCTGTCCCACAGGTCGCCGACCGGGTGTCGCTCCCAAACCCCCGCACGCTCCCGTCCTGGCACCCGATGACGCCCGACCCCGGAGAGCCGGCAACCAGCGGGATGCCGAGATGGAGGTTCGAGGCGGCTTCTTCGCTCCAGCATCCAGGGAAGTCGCCGAGCGGCTCGACGGTACCGCTTTGCAGGTCGACCGCGTGCACCCGTCCGGTTCGCGTGGCGGCGATGACCGTTGCGGTGTCGAGCGTTCGAGCCACGCCCCCGAGCTCCGGGACGGAGATCCGCCTGCCCGTAGGCTGCTCCAGCAGGAGCCTGCGCACGCGCGCCTCGATCCAGTCGGGAGTGGAGCCCGTGCTCGCCGAGACCTCCCTCGCGGCCAGGAGCCAGGCCAGGCGCTCGGCGGGGTTCACAGCGTCCTGCGCGCTCCGCAGGCTCTGGTTCCAGAGGGCTTGCCGCTGGTTCTGGGCCGCCAGCTCGGCCAGCAGGGCTGCTCGCCACACGTAGAACGCGAGCGCCCCCCCGATCACCAGCGTCACCAGCAGCCCGATGACCACGGCGAGGCGGAGCTGAACCGAGCGTGCGCGCGCCTGCCGGGCGTGGTCTCGGGCCCGCTCGCGCTCCGCCAGGTTCTCGGAGCGGAGTGCCTTGGATTGCAGGTAGAACTCCTCGAATGGTGCATCCAGGTCGCCGCCCAGGCGCTCTCTCCACGCTTCCAGCTCCTCGAACTCCGGGCTGTCCCACCAGAGCCCTCCCCGCTCCTCCTGTCGGGCGAGGATCTGGCCGCGGACGCGTCTCCGAAACAGCTCGTCCGCCCACTCCTGGTCGACCCAGTCGCTAAGCTGCCTCCACGCTTCGAGCACCCGGCGGTGGGAGATGGACACGACCGTCTCGCCGTGGTCGTCCACGTCCAGCCGCACCACGCGGATGTGGCTTCCGGCCAGCTTGTGAAGCGCCGACCTCACGTCCTGTGACCACGGGCCGTCTGCCAGAGCGAGCGGACGAAGCACCAACCCTCCCTCCGCCGTCCGATCGACCATGGCGACGAGCGCCCGAACGACGTCCCGCCTCACCTCGGATCCCAGACCGGAGATGACGCGCGAGGCTCGCTCGGTCAGCAGGGATGCGATGCCGCCACTCGTCTCCAGGTCGTGCAGGGCTTCTGACGGATCCTCACCCTCGCCCACCCTGCGCCACAGCTCGTTCAGGGTCATCTGCAGGAAGGGGAGGGCCGACGGAGGGTGAGCCGCGAGCAGGGCATCGACCACGCGGTCCGGCCAAGGGTTGGCCAGTTGCTCCGCTGGACCACGGATGGCCTGCTCCAGATTCTCCGAATCGAGCGCCTGGAGCAGGTACGGGGACTCTCCGATCCGCGACTGGATCGCCGGGTGGCTTCCCAGCGATGGGTAGAGATCGACGCGCAGCGCCGCAACGACGAGCCCGCATGAGGGCCCGCGACTCACCCGGTCGAGCACGTCCAGTACACGCTCGCTCGCTGCGTCGACCTCCACGAACAGGTCGTCCAGCGCATCGACGACGAACACCACTTCCATCCCTCGCTGCTCACGGACGAGGTGGATGTGAAGCAGGACGTCATCGACGGCGTGGGCATCGGAGGGGAGCCCTGCGGTGTCGGAGAGCGCCCGAAGCAACGCCTGCCACGGATTCACCCCCAGACGGAGATCCACCGGCAGCGCCCAGGCGGCGGCCTGAAGGGAAGGAAGCAAGCCGGCTCGCAGGAGCGAGCTCTTGCCGACTCCGGAGCCGCCGAGGATGCTCAGCCAGCGGTGCGGCGTACCTCGCATTTCGTCCAGCCGCGCCAGCAGCGCTGCAGTCTCTTTTCGTCGCCCATGGAACAGGTTCGCGCGCGAGCACGGATCGATGCCCGGGTACGGTGTGGTGTGCGTGCGCAGCCGTCTTCGGAGCTCGGCGAGCGGTTGGATGCGGTAGGGCAGGAGGTCGTGGGGTGCGTCTGTCTGCCCGTCCCAGACGTACTTCCGCTCGTCGTCGGTCAGCGCGCCGAGCGCCCTCCTCACCGCGGCATACCCATCGGGGCGCTGCCCCAGGAGCAGGGCGTCCGCGACGTCCAGGCTCCTGGCGCACGCGATCAGGCACAACCGACCGCGAGCCACGAGGTCAGCCAGCGCTGGCCAGCGCGTCCACGCCGACTCGAGGGTCAGGAGGGCGCCGTCGACCAGGATCTGCTGGTCGGCGGGGTGGAGGAACAGGACCTCGGTGTCCGGCTCACGCCGGACATGGGCATCGAGCGCATCGAGCTTCGCTACCAGCGTCTCCGCGGGCACGGTGGCGATGGACAGCTTGCCGCTGATCTCGGAGATGGTGCCGGTACCCGTGACCATGACGTCGAGCTCCGACTCGCCGACCGTCGCGAGGAGCGCCGCGAGGGCGACGAGCTCTGCGCTCCGGCCCTGCAGGGGAACGGGGGCGGACGGGACTCCCGCGACATCCACGAAACGACCCAGGGACAGTCGCAACCGACCGGGGGCCGTCCCGAACCCGCCGTTCTCGATGACCGCCCGTGCAGCACGCCGCACGAGGTCGGCGTCCACCGGGATGACCCGGCTGGCCTCAAGGGACAGCGCTTCATGGCGCCCGCCGTCTCGCCGGCAGAAGAGCTCGACCGTGCCTTGTGTGTGCACGAGCAGGAATCGCGGAGACCTTCCGGTCACGGGCCGCCTCCGTCACCCGTGGCCCGGACGTGCAGGCCCACGCTGGAGTCGGAAGCCAGCGGCTCCAGCCAGCGCAGGTCGCTCGCGAACCGGTCCAGCACGACATCCCGGCAGTGGGTTCCGGCATGCACCTCGATCAAGACGGACGGGAAGGGAGCGGAGGATTCCAGGCCTGGGAAAGGGAAGAACTCGACCATTCCCGCCAAGTCCGTACGGCAGATCAGGTTGGCGCCGGTGACATTCCAGACCGGAACGAGGACTTCGGTGGGAACGTCGTGTGAGTCGAGGCGGGCGGCGGTCAGGGGCGTTGGGGCGGGCAGGGGCAGCAGGTGTCGGAGCAGGCGGGCGTGAGCCCGGATCATGGCGCGGCGAAAGTCGTGGCGGAGGGGATGCCGGTAGGCAAGGGACTTCCAGCTGCGCGGAACGGCGTCAGGGCACCGGCTGGCGACGGCCTCGACAGAGTCAATGCGGACGTCGAGGGCCTGCTCGACTTCTTCTGCGGCGATGAGCAGCAGGTGGATGGCGTCCACCCCGTCTTCCGACACCACGGCCAGCAGATCGGCGATGGCCTCTTCCGCGGAGATGTCGCCTGCTGCGGTCGCGACCCAGCGAGCCCTGGCCACGAGCAGGAACGCGTGGAGCTCGCCCGGAAGCCGCCCGGTCATGCGGGCACTCCCGCTTCTGCCGTCGCCACGTCCGGCGCCAACCAGTTGCTGAGGATCACACCGTCCACGTCGGGGGCTCCGGCTGCGCGGAGCCCGGAGTTCAGCGTAGAAGCCCGGGAAGAAGCGATGTGACCCAGCTTTCCGGTGTCGGGTGTGAAGACATCGGGCTCGGAGGCCTGCAGTCGCGTTCCAGGTCCAGACTCCTGTTGGCTCGCGTGGTCCCAGATTGCGCTGCAGATTGCGGCGGCATCCTCATGCACGCCCTTGCCAAGCTGGCGTCCGAGCGGGTGATCTCCGAGACCATCGGCGACGCGGCTCACGAAGGACCTGGTGACCTCGCATCCGCCCACCTCGAGATCGCGCTCGACCACATCGGACACGACTGCTGCGACCGCGTGGGCGGGTCCCAGGAGGAAGAAGTCGGGTGCCCACCAGGCCTCGCTTCTTTGGCTCTCTGCGACCACGAACTGGTCGGCTGGGAAGCACTCGGCGTACGCCATGACACTTCCCAGGTAGCGGCCCACGAGCACTGAGCAGACGTCATCTGCGCGTGCCTTGGGAACGGCCATGGCGCTGGCTGCCCCTGCGAGCACGGCTTGCACCAGGTGGCCCGGACCGCGTGCAACCGCGGCTCGCACGGCAGGGTGAAGGCCTTCCATCGCGTGAGGAACGAAGCGACTGTCCCGGACCACCCAGAGCACCCGACCGTGCGGACGGTCGCCGCGGAGAATCACGATCCCCCACCGTTCGAGGCGCGGATGGTGGACGTTGGGCGGCCGGATGCAGGTCCCGGGTCGTCTCCGGTCACCCCAGATCTCCAGGGGCCCGACATCGACTCCGACCAGGTCGTCGCCCAGGCGGCATGGAGCTGGCCTCTCGTCAGGCCATCGACCGCTGGCCGCCAGTCGAGCGACCAGGCGAGGTGGGAGCCCGATCGCTGTGTCTTCCGGGAGCCAGGAAGGGCTCGTGTGGGAGACCTCGGCGCGCGCGAGCACGCCAGAGAGCGTCACGAGCCGGGTCATCCATGGGCTGGTTGACGGTCCCATGGCGCTCGCGGCGGCTTGAACCCAGCCACGGACCGCCTGAAGTCCCCTCAGGTCTCGAGGGATGGGTCCAACGCCCAAGACCCATAGCGAGGCGTCGGCAAGGGCTGCAGGTCGCGTCCCACGCATGAACTCGGGTACCGGACTCCAAGCCGCGCCTTCCAAGTCCCCCTCCAGAGCACCACGGAGTATGGCACGCTTCGCCCGTCAACCCCCAGCCGCTGGACAGACGACGGATGAGTGACCTCATCATCGGTGCCATCGTTGGACGATTCCGAATCGAGGCTCAGCTCGGCTCGGGAGGCATGGCCGACGTCTATCGTGTGTCACACCTTGATCTCGGCGTGCAGAGGGCGCTGAAGGTCCTGCGGCTTCAGGACTCGGACATCCAGAAGCGATTCTCGCGAGAAGGCAGGATTCAGGCGCAGCTGAAGCACGAGAACATCGTCGAAGTGGTCGACACGATGGATGTCCGGGGCAGTCCAGCGCTGGTGCTGGAGTACGTATCAGGTGGGAATCTGTCCGAAGCGATTTCCGCCCGTTCACTCGACTGGGAGCAGCGAGAGCGGATCGCCCTCGGGATCTTCGCAGCGGTGGAGGCGGCCCATGAGCGGAAGATCATCCACCGCGACCTGAAGCCCGCCAATGTGCTGCTCGACGACCGCGGGGGCAACCTGGTCGCGAAGGTCGCTGACTTCGGGATCGCGAGGGTGCTGCGGCCAGATGGGCTCGGCGGAAGGCAGCTGCCGCTGACAGCAGAGAACGTGTCGGCGGGCACCATCCGCTACGCCGCTCCCGAGCAGCTCGGAGACGCCCGCGCAGCGGACGAGCGCTCGGACATCTGGTCCATCGGGGCGATCCTCTACGAGCTCGTGTGTGGGGACCGTCCTTTTCCTGGACCCTCGGTCACACCTTCGCTCTCGTCGCTGACCGACCTGGCCCCCGGCGTTCCGAAGAGAGCGACCGACGCCGTGGTCGCTGCGCTCAAGATCGACCCCGATGAGCGTTGCGCCACCGTGGCCGAGCTCCGCGACATCTGGACCGGCGTCGCGCGGCCGCGAGGCGGGGGAGGACGGGCGGGGCCCAAGCGTCGTGGGCGTGGCCCGTTGGGCTACACCTTCGGCTCCTGTGCCGTCGTGGTGGGGCTCGGCGTGGTTGGTCTGGGGCTGGTGGGCGTGCTGGCGGGCGCCCTGCTGTCGAACCGGACTTCGACGAACGAGGGCGAGGCGGACTCGGACGCGATCGCGGAGGTAGTGTCTCCGGTAGATTCCGACACCGTCGAAGTCGTCGATGAGCCCGTGGACTCGGACGAGGGGGACAA
>CALATR010000354.1 GCA_937891875.1 uncultured Pseudomonadota bacterium
CACCACGTCGGCCTCTCGCCGCGGGTCGCCATCCCGCTGGGCCGACTGGAGATCGTGGGCAACGGCATCCTGGGCCTCGCCGTGACCCCGGACCCGGACGTCGGGACCTGGGAGGGCGAGCCGGTCTTCTCCGCGTGGGCCGGCCTCGGCGTGCGGCTGGGCAAGCTCGCCGAGTAGCGGGCGCGGCGACCGATCCACGACCTGGCGGGTCCGAAGGCTCGGGGCGGCGTGCGCCTCGGAGCCGCGGACCGCCGTGGCGCACGAAATGAAGATTCTCCAACCTCGCCGGGTACGCCCGGCCGGGATCCGGTGCACTACGGGCCGAACATCGTGGGGGCGCAACAAGTACCGAATACAAGAAATCCCAAGGCGTACCGACACAACTCGTCGATAAGCCCCGTGCCCACGAAAAAACCCGCAAGCTCGACCACTTGTTGCCGAAACGGGGACGGAAGGGAGTAGCAATGAGTACCTCGACCGTGCCGGTTCCCCAGCGTACCCCCCAGTTCGCGCCCCGGCGGGCCGCGGACCTGTTCGTCGAAGCGCTGGCCGACCTGGGGATCGACCTGTGCCTGGGCATCCCAGGCGGCGCGATCAGCCCCGTCTACGATGCCCTGCTCGACACCTCGGCGGTCCGGGTGGTGCAGACCCGGCACGAGGCGGCGGCCGTGTTCGCGGCGGGGGCGTACGGACGGCAGACCGGTCGCCCCGCCCTGGTCCTGGTGACGTCGGGGCCGGGCGTGCTGAACACCGTCAACGCCCTCGCCAGCGTCAGCCGCGATGGCCTTCCCCTGGTCCTCGTGGCGGGTGAGGTCCCCCAGAAGCGTCAGGGCCGCGGTGCCCTGCAGGACGGCAGTGCCCATGACCTCGACATCGCCGGGGTCGTGCGCTCGCTGGTCAAGCACGTGCACGTCGTCGTGAGCGCCGAGGGCCTGGTGCCCGCGCTCCACGAGGCGACCCGCCGCGCCATGACCCCACCGTGCGGACCGGTCGTGCTGACCGTCAGCCCGGACGTGCTCACCGCCAAGACGGCCCCCACGCGGGTGCTGCCCGTCCACGCGCCCCCACCCACCCTGCCCGACGTGTCCGAGGTGGTCCAGACCCTCACCCGAGCCCACGACGTGCTGATCTTCGCCGGTTCGGGCTGTCGCCCGGGGTCGGGTCCGGACGCGCTTTGCGCCCTCGCCGAGCAGCTCAACGCCCGGGTCGTGACCAGCCCCAAGGCCAAGGGCGTGTTCCCCGAGACGCACCCCCTCGCCCGAGGGATCCACGGCGTTGGCGGCCACCCTTCGGCCACAGAGACCCTGGAGGGGGGAGCGGACGTGCTCCTGGTCCTGGGCTCGTCCCTGGGCGAGCTGGCGACGGCTGGCTGGGCGCCACGCCTGACCGCGGCCACGACGGTCATCCAGGTCGATCCGAACGGGCTGGTCACCGGACGCAGCCTTCCGGTCTCCATCGCGGTCCCGACCACGGTCGACGTCTTCGCCGCGGCGATCCTCCCTGCGCTGCGGTCCACTCCCGACTCCCCTCCCCCGGGCCGACTCCGCCGCCTCCCCCGGGGTTCGTCCAGGTCGGACCTGCTTCATCCGGTCGACGTGACCCGGGAGCTCCAGCACGCGATGCCTCCGGACACGGTGTGGGCGGTCGACAGCGGCGAGCACACCTTCGCGGCCCTGCAGCACCTGATCATCGACGATCCTACTGCCTGGCTGGCGATGCTGGGCCTGGGCAGCATGGGCTCCGGCATCGCGGGCGCGCTCGGCCTCGCGCTCGCCCACCCCGATCGGCCCGTCGGCTGCATCTGCGGCGACGGCGGCATGCTGATGTCCCTGGGCGAGCTCGCCACCGCCGCGGCCGAGGGCATCCCGGTGCGCTGGTTCGTGTTCGACGACGGCCGGCTGGGCATGGTCGCCCACGGACACAACGCCCTGTTCGGCCGCACCCACCCGTTCACGACCGCGCCTGGCGATCTGGCCGGCGTCGCCGAGTCCCTGGGGGTGCGGGCCCACGTCGTCCGCCGCCCCGGCGACCTGATGGACCTCGCCACCGAGCTCGCCGAGCACGACGGCCCCATGCTGATCGACATCCTGATCGACCCCGAGCCGGCCATGCCCAAGGGCGGTCGTCTCTCCACCCTGTCCGACAACCGCCAGGAGGCGTCATGAGCCAGATCGCCATCCGTTCCGTCGGCGTCGCCCTTCCCGACGAGATCCGCACCAACGACCACTGGGAGCCGGCGCTGACCCGTGCCTGGATGGAGGGCCGACGCCGCGCCGCCGAGCGCCCGATACCCCCCGCCCCCACCGAGGGGGTGGCCAAGGTCCGCCAGGCGATGGCCGACGCCAACGAGGATCCCTTCTGCGGCGGCATCCAGCGCTACCACCACCCCAAGGACCAGCCGCCCTCGGCGCTCGAGGCGCGGGCCTGCCGCGATGCGCTCGACCGGGCCGGCATCGACGCCAGCGAGATCGACTTCATCCTGGAGTACACGACGACGCCGGACTTCCTGGTCCACCCCAACGCACCCATCCTGCACCGGGAGCTGGGCCTGCGCCGCGACTGCCTCGCCCTCTCCAACGATGGCGTCTGCAACGCGTTTCACTTGCAGCTCCACCTCGCCGACCAGCTCCTCCGCGGGGGTCGCTACCGCCGAGGGCTGCTGGTCCAGGGCTGCTTCTTCACCTGGGTGCACCCCCACGAGGTGCCGTTCGCGACCTGGAACGGCGATGCCGCCACGGCCGTCGTCGTGGAGCTCTCCGAGACCCACGGCCTGCTCGCCGACGCCCACCGGACGGTGAGCTCGCTCGCCTGCGGGGTGGTCGTGGGGCAGCCGGGGGAACACTGGACAAACCCCGGCGCCAACCTCGCCTATCTCGAAGACAAGGAGGCGAGCCGCCTGATGCTGGAGGGCGTCGCGGACATGGGAGCGGAGGTGGTGCACGCGGCCCTCTCCGAGGCCGGCCTGGGGGTCGACGACGTCGACTTCTACGCCAGCCACCAGGCCAGCGTGTGGTTCCGCCGGGTCACCCAGGAGGTCATCGGCCTGCACCGGGCGAAGAGCGTGGACACCTACCCGTGGGCGGGCAGCGTCGGCGCCGCCAACATCCCGCTGGTGCTGGCGACCGGCGAGCGCGAGGGCCTGCTGCGACCCGGAGACATCGTCGCGGCCTACAGCGGCGGCAGCGGCGTCACCGTCTCGGGCTCGGTGCTGCGCTGGGGGATCTGAGGCTCGGCGCTCAGCGCTGGAGCAGAGCGGGGCGCGCGTCCTCGCCCCGGCGCTCCCGGCCCGCCGCGAGGGCGCCGTCGATCGCGCACTGCAGGGCCTCGACGTCGACCGGCTTGGGCACGTAGGTGTCCATGCCCGCCTCCAGGCAGCGCGCCTCGTCCCCGGGGGCGACCTGCGCGGTGACGGCTACGACCGGAAGCCACGACAGCCGGTCGTGCGAGCGGATCCGCCGGGTCGCCTCGAGTCCGTCCATGCCGGGCATCTGCACGTCCATGAACACCAGGTCGTAGGGGCGCTCGGAGAGCTCGTTCAGCGCCTGCTCGCCGCCCTCGACCGCGTGCACGTCGTAGCCGATCCGCTCGCCGAGCTTGGTGAGCAGCATGCGGTTGAGCGGGTGATCGTCGACGACCAGCAGGCGCGGACTCTCGGAGGGCTCGCTGGGCGTTGGCGTCGGGATCGGCTCCAGCGCAGCGACCAGGGACACGTCCTCCGGCGGATACGAGTCGGCCTCCGAGCCCGGCTCGGCCTCGACCAGGTCCAGCTCGACAAGCACGGTCGTGCCGAAGCCGGGCATGCTCGTGAGCGTGACGGTGCCGCCCAGCCGCTGGACCAGCGACCGCACCAGGGTGAGGCCGAGGCCCATGCCCTCCCGCTGCCGGCTGCGACCGGAGTCGACCTGCACGAAGGGCTCGAAGATCCTGGCCTGGTCGGAGGGCGCGATGCCGATGCCGGTGTCCTGGACCAGGAGCTTCAGGGTGACGTGGCCGTCCTGCCGACCCGCTCCCGCGCGGAGCTCGACGCGCACGCTGCCCTCGCTGGTGAACTTGAAGGCGTTCGACACCAGCTCCCGGACCACCGTCATCAGCCAGCCCTGGGGGGCGGCCACGTACCAGCTGCCGATCACCGGCACTTCTTCGTGCAGCTGCACGTCCTCGCGTCCGCGGTAGCTCTGCAGGACCATGGTCACGAGGGCGCCAGCATCGACCACCTCGGGCACCGGCTCCGCCGCGGCGTCACCCAGCGCCGCCACCTGGACCAGCTCGTCGACCGTGCGCCGGAGGCGACCCGCGGCCCGGCGTGCGAGCTCGAGGTTGCCGCGGACTTCGGCCGAGAGTGAAGGATCGTTCTGACATAGACCAACGAGACCGATGACCTGCCCAAGCGGCGTGCGCAGCTCGTGGCTGACCGCGGTGAGCAGGGCGTCCTGGGTGGCGATCGCGCGCTCGGCACGCTCCTGGGCGGCGGCCGCCTGGGTGAGCTGCCGGGCGAGCTCCTCGTTGCGGGAGGTGAGCTCCTCCACCATGTCGTTGGCGCGGAACAGCGCGCGCCACATCATCCGCAGCCGCGACCACAAGGTCCGACTCGCGGGGTGGGTGATGGTGTAGGTGGCGGAGATCCCGTCCGTCTCCATCTCCACGGTGGCGGCCTGGTGGCCGACCATCAGCGGCAACACCTCGAAGTTGCCCGCGGACACCGCCCAGAAGCCGACCGAGGGCAGGTAGTTGGGCGGCAGGCTGGCGACGATGCGGCTCCTGGTCGGAGACAGGGACTCATAGCGCCCCTCGATCATCGGGAAGAGCGTGGCCAGGCCCAGCCGCGGCGCCAGGCTGTACAGCCGGCTCGGGCTCGCCACCAGGGCAGCAGAGCTGGCGATGGCCGACAGGGTGCCCGGCATGTCCGGCAGGCGCCGACCGATCTCCCGCATGGGCTCGAGGCCGACCTGCCGCTCCACGCGGTTCATGACCTCGGCGAACGTGTACCAGTCGATCCGCCCGGACGACGACGACATCAGGCGCTCGGCATCCAGGTCCAGCCCCTCGACGAGCGCCTCCGGATCGAGGTCGTGGGCCCGAACCAGCAGCTGCACGGGCTCCATCGCCCGCATCGACACCCGTTGGTCCTTCCCATCCTCTCGCGACCCGTGCATGGCCCCCCCGGTGCTCACCGATCGGATCGAATCACCTGGTAGCTGAGCCCCTCAGCTGCGCGCCCACCATCGGCCTTGAGAAAAGCGGATGTCCACGGGCAATCCGGCGATCGGGCCGTCGGGGTGCTCAGGATGACCTGGCAGCAACAGCGACAACCCATCTGGTCCAGATTTCAGGACAGGGCAGATCCGAGCCGACGGTCGTCCACCATCTAACACCGATGTTGAGGTACGGGCAGCGGAAAGTTCCCGCAGGGTCCACCACGTCGGCGGGGCCATCGGCAGCTCACCCCGGTCCGCGCGCGCAGACGCGTCGTCCACGGAAAGCCACGCACTCTCGACGGTCTCACCTGCGTCGTGCACGCCCTCGTCCGAGTCGACCAGGGCGGCGAAGAACCGGGTGTCGTAGCGCCGGGGCTCGGCCTCGGGCGTCACCCACCAGGACCAGGGATGCAGCACGTCCAGATCCAGGTGCAGGTCGTAGCGCTCGAGCACCTCCGCCAGGGTGCAGGCGTCAGCGTTGAGCGCATCGCGCGCCTCGGCTGGCGGCCTGCCCTCGCCGAGCCAGATGCCGCTCTCCTCCAGCGTCTCGCGCACGGCGGCGACCAGGAAGGGGAGCGCCTCGGGGCGGGACAGGCCCATGCGCGCAGCGGCGGACTCCCCACCGCGGACGCGGGGGTGGTCCAGCAGCGCGTCGGCGTCGTCGACCCGGCCGCCGGGGAACACCCAGGCGGACGGCATGAACGCCACCTTCCGGTTTCGCCGGACCATGAACACAGCGAGCCCGCCGTCCCCATCCTGTTGCTGCCGGAGCAGCAGGACGGTGGCGGCGGGCCGCAGGGCCCGGTCCCCGCTGGTCCCCTGGTCGGGGGTTCCGCTCGGACCGGGAGTCGGACTCACGGCTACTGCGCGTCCGCGGTGACCAGGGCGAGGCCGTAGTAGCCAGTGGAGCGACCCTGCTCGGTGCCGTCGGAGGTGACGGTGACCAGGAGCGCAAGCTGGCCAGCCTGCAGCTGGTAGTTCGAGATCTTCGGGTCGGGACCGGTGTCGCTGACCAGCTCGACGTAGTTGCCGCCGCCCTGGTTGTGGTACAGGGTCAGGGTCACGTCGCCGGTGGTGGCACCGGCCGCGGCGGACTCGAGCTCGACGTTGACGTAGCGGCCGGCCTCGAGGTGGTCGGCGATCGCGAAGGCGTCGTAGTCGTCGACGTTGCTGTCCGCACGGTCGAAGTCACCGTAGAAGCGACCGAACGCGAAGAAGTTCTCCGAGGTGGTCGACACGGTGAACGGCACCAGCTCGGCCGCGGACGGGTCGGTGGAGGTGCCAAAGTCGGCCGGCTCGGGGTCGCCAAGCCAGTTGGCGCTGGCGGTGTAGCAGCCGTAGGTCAGGGTGTAGAAGTGGTCCACGCCGCTGCCGCCGGCGGTGTCCGACACCTCGACGTAGTAGCGACCCTGGGTCGTGACGCCCTGCACCGCGGCGTCCTCGGACAGGAAGATCCCGGTCGGGGTCATGTCCGCTTCGGTGGACTCGGCGAGCAGGTGCACATCATCGCCCTGGCCGTCGCACTCGCCGTCGGTGCCGTCGCCGGGGAGGCAGTCCTCGACGTACAGGCGGACGCGCGGGCTGATGGCCGACGGCTGATCGGGCCAGAAGCCGAACTGGCACAGGACCTCGTCCGTGTTGGTCGCCAGCAGGCCCAGCTCGAACACGTCCACGTCACCGGCAGACTCGATGCTGCCGTTGGAGTAGCGCATGCCGAAGGTGCTGCTGGAGAGCCCGACGTTGAAGAAGCTGAACTCCTCGGACGCGAAGGTCTCGAGGATCGTGTCGTTCGCGCCCTGGGGCTCCTCGCTGTCCCGCTCCAGCACGATGAAGTCGTAGACGTAGGAGCTGTCGCCCTCGAGCGGGTAGGTGGTGTCACCCTCGTCGTGGCGCCAGCGCGTCCACTCGATGACCTCGACGTAGACCGGGTCGTTGGACGTGGCCTTCCACCACATGCCCGCGTCGGTCTCCTCGTACCGGAACGGCATGTCGTCGTTGGTGGCGATCTTGTTGCCGGCGTTGTCATACAGGTGGATGACCGTGTCCGGCTGGCCGCCGAGCGGCTCGTCGTTGGAGTCGACGCCCGGGCGGTTGGCCCACGCGAAGTACCAGTTCCCCTCGATCTGGGCGACCTGGTAGAAGTCGCGATCGTTGGGGTCGTTGATGGCGTCGGTGACGCCGGTCGCCTGCTCCGTGGAGGGCGTGATGACGTACGCCTCCTCGATGGAGTCGCCGACCTCGGGGGTATCCCCGGTGTCGTCGGTGTCGCCGGTGTCGCCGGTGTCGCCGGTGTCGCCGGTGTCCCCGGTCTCCCCGCCGCCGTCGTCACAGGCGGCCAGCGTGAGAGAGAGGCTGAACAGCAAGGGCAGGGTCAGCGCAAGGCGCGTCATGGGTTCCTCCATCTGGTACGGCCGGGGCGGATAGCCCGGCTCACGGGTGTTGGCCCGTCTGCGCGTCATGATTGTAGCGGCCAGATGACGGGTCCGAAAGGGATTGCCGTCGTCCCAGACCGCCACCTGTCACCGGACTGGATTGCCCCTCAAGCGGGCCCTCCGAGGGTCCGATCTCGGGTGTAGCTCGGAGTGGACGTGGCGAACCCCAAGCCCTTGGCAGCGCGGACCCTGGTCGGACCCGCCTTTCGTGCAGATCAGCGCAAGGCCGACGCCCGCGCGTCGATCACCCTTCCCGCACTGCGCGTGGTCGCCGGACCGGACATGCTCCGCTTCGGTACCCTCTCCCACCCCGGCAGCATCGCGGTCATCGGCCGCGACGCCACCTGCGACCTGCCCCTGACCGACGGCTCGGTCTC
>CALATR010000355.1 GCA_937891875.1 uncultured Pseudomonadota bacterium
CCTCCAGGTCGGCGCTGGTGGGCCGCTGGCCGCGTTCGCCCGCGGATCCCTGCCCCGCGACCACCGCGGCATCCTGACGCTGGCCGGCAAGCAGGACGACGACGGCGGCCGCACGGTCCTCGAGACCCTGGCCCAGCTGTGGACCCTCGGCGTCGATATCGACGTCACCGCGATCACCGCCGCCGAGCCCCTGCCCAGCCTGCCCCCCTCGGTGCTGCCCCGCGAGGACTACTGGCTCATCAAGGACGAGGTGCAGCTGCCCATCGAGGTGGACGGCTTCGTCCCCAAGCCGCGCCCGGCGGCTCCGAAGCCCCAGGCCGAGCAGGTCAACGCTCCGGCCGTCGAGGAGAAGGCGTCCGAGGACACCGTTCAGGACAAGGTCATCGGCATCATCGCCAAGGTGAGCGCCTACCCGCGCTCCTCCCTGCGCCTGGAGATGACCCTGGTCGACGACCTGGGCTTCGACTCGCTCATGGTGGGCGACCTGGCGACCGGCCTGTCCGAGGCCTTCCCCAGCATCGACGGCATCCCCCAGGAGCTGCTGATCAACCGGCCGACCGTGTCCGACATGGTCGAGTTCGCCCGCACCGCCGGCCAGGGCCCCGCCGTCTCCTACGACGACGACGCCGCCCTCACCGCGTACGCCGTGCGCTGGACCCCCGCGGAGCTCCCCGCCCTGCCTGGCCGTGAGCTGCCCGCCGGCCACCGGGTGCTCGTCGTCGGCGACGAGTCCGTCGCTGCCGCGTTCGCCAGCACCGGCGCCCGGGTCAACCGGATCAGCGCCGCGGATGCCGCCAGCGCGGGCGCCTGCGATCTTCTCGTCTGGAGCGCCCTCGACGCCCTGCCCCAGCCCCAGTCGGTGCTCGGGGACGGGGTCGACGTGCCCGACCGGGTGACGCCCTTCATCGCCGCGCTGGCCGCCCAGGCGAAGGCCGGCGCCACCCCCGACGTCATCGTGCTGTCCGACGCGGACGACGCCTGGGCCGCCGGCCTGCACGGCGTCGTCCGCGGCCTGACCCGCGAGTGGCCCGGCTGCAGCGCCACCAGCCTGCACCTCGACGCGTCCGTGCACAGTGGGGCCGGCGCCCTGGCCCTCGCCCAGTGGACGTCCGCGGACCGCACGGCCGACGTGCGCCACGATGGCACCGGCCGGCAGATCGCCGCGTTCATCGCCCAGGATCCCGACGCGAAGCCCGCGTGGACCCCGGGGAGCGAGGACGTCGTGCTGATCACGGGCGGCACCCGTGGGATCGGCCTGCAGCTGGGTGAGCGCCTGCTCGCGGCGGGGGCCAGCGTGGTGCTGGTCGGACGCAGCGCGCCGGGCGCCGAGGCCCAGGCCGTGCTGGACGCAAACCCCGGACGCGCTGTGGCGGTGCAGGCCGACGCGTCCGACCGGGACGGACTCGCTGCGGCGCTCGCCGGGCGGGGGATCACCGCGGTCGTGCACGCGGCGGGCGTGCTCGCAGACGGGGCCCTCGAGGAGGTCGACCCCGCCCGTGGCCAGCTGGCCCGGTCGGTCAAGGTCGAGGGTGCGCTGAACGCCGTGCACGCGGCAGCCAGCTCCAACGGCGGCACCCTTCCGGCGGTCGTGCTCGGCATCGGGTCGTGGGCCGGCCGCTTCGGCAACCGGCACCAGGCCTGGTATGGCGCCGCCAACGCCGAGCTTGCCTCGGTGCTGGCCTCGCTCGGCACCCGGGGTGTCACCGCCGAGTTCGGTCCGTGGACCGGCTCGGAGATGGTGCAGAGCATCCCCGCACCCGTGCAGAGCGCCATGCGCGCCGAGGGCATCGACTTCGTCGGTCCCGAGGCCGGCATGCAGGCCCTGCTGCAGTCCCTGGCGTCCGGCGAGGGCGCGTGGACCTTCGGCCGCGACCTGCCGGCGACCGCCCGCGCGGTCGAGACCCGCATCACCCTGTCGACCGAGACCCACCCCTACCTGCTCGACCACGCCATCGAGGGCACGCCGATCCTGCCGCTGGCCGGCGCGACCGACCTGCTCGCGTGGGGTGCGGGTGCAGAGGCCCCCTTCGCGGTGACCGACGTGCGCCTGTTCCAGGGCGTCGCCGTCACCGAGCCGGTCGAGCTGATCCTCGCCACCCGGGGCGACCGCGCCGAGCTGCGCTTCGCCGACCGCGGCGCCCTGGCCTACCGGGCCCGGGTCAAGCCGCTCGACCCCTCGACCCTCGAGGATCCAGGCGCCTTCTCCGGCGGTGAGCCCGGCGAGCTCTCCCTGGACGACTTCTACGGGATCACCTTCCACGGCCCACTGCTCGCCGGTCTGACCGCGGTCGACGGGGTCGGCTCCGACTTCGCCCGCGGTCGCGTCCGCATCGGCTCCCCCGCCGAGTGGATCCCCGCCACGTCCCGGGCGCGCTTCGCCGTCGATCCCCTCGTGCTCGACAGCGCCATGCAGCTCTCGGCCTACGTCGCCTGGAACCGCTACCGTCGTGCCGGCACCCCGGTCGCGCTCGGCCGCTACGTCCAGCTGGCCGACTTCCCCGACTCCGGCGAGCTCATCGCCGAGGTCGCCTTCGGTCCCATCGAGGGCGACCGCTTCACCGGCACCCTGCGCCTGCGCCACCCCGACACCGGCGCCCTGCTCGCCGTGGCCGAGGACGTCGTCGCCGAGCTGCGCCAGGCCGAGCAGGACGACGAGGACGACGCGCCCTTCGAGATCAAGCCCGAGTGGATCGACTTCTCGAAGGACAAGGCCGTGGTCGACCTCGAGATGCGCCTGGCCATGGCCCAGCTGGGCGGCATCGAGAACCCGTACTTCCGGGTCCAGGAGGGCACCGCCCGCGACACGACCGTCATGGGCGGCAAGGAGTACATCAACTACTCCAGCTACAACTACATCGGCCTCTCCGGCGATCCCCGCGTGCTCGACAAGGTCAAGGAGGCCGTCGACCGCTACGGCACCTCGGTGTCCGCGAGCCGGGTCGCCTCGGGCGAGCGCCCCTTCCACGGCGCGCTAGAGAAGGGCCTCGCCGAGTGCCAGCGCAAGCCGGACTCCCTGGTCTTCACCGCCGGCCACGCGACCAACGTGACGACCATCGGCCACCTGTTCGGCCCCGACGACCTGATCATCCACGACGAGTACATCCACGACTCCGGCCTGCAGGGCATCAAGCTCTCCGGCGCCGCCCGTCGCGGGTTCAAGCACGACGATCCCGCCTCCTGCGAGCACGAGCTCAAGCGCCTGCGCCGGCACTACAAGCGCGTGCTGATCCTGCTCGAAGGCGTATATTCGATGGATGGCGACATCTGTCAGCTGCCTGCGTACGTGGCGCTCAAGCGCAAGTACGGCTGCCTCTTGATGGTCGACGAGGCGCACAGCTTCGGCATCATCGGCGAGAACGGCTACGGCTGCGCCGAGCACTTCGACCTGGCCCCGGACGACGTCGACATCTGGATGGGCACCCTGTCCAAGTCCCTGGCCAGCTGCGGCGGCTGGATCGCGGCGGACGAGAAGCTCGTCAACTACCTGCGCTACACCGCCCCCGGCTTCATCTACTCGGCAGGCCTGACCGCCGCGAACGGCGTCGCCGCGCTGGAGAGCCTGGAGCTGATGAAGCAGGAGCCCTGGCGGGTCAAGAAGCTCCAGGACAACGCCCGCTTCTTCCAGAAGGCGCTCGTGGACCGCGGCATCGACACCGGCCCGGCGAAGGGCGAGAGCGGCGTCGTGCCCGCGGTCACCGGCAACTCGATGTGGGCGCTGCAGCTGTCCCAGCGGCTCAACCACGCCGGCGTCAACGTGCAGCCCATCGTCTACCCGGCAGTCCCCGACGACGCGGCCCGCCTGCGCTTCTTCCTCTCGAGCACCCACAGCCACGAGCAGCTCGCCCACACGGCGACGCTGGTCGCGGACATCCTGGGTCAGGTGAAGAAGGACTTCCCGCTGCCGTAGTGCGCGGGATCGTGGTGGGGGTCAGAGACTTGCGCGGCGTCGCGTGGCTTCGAGCGGGGGATGCCTCTGGCCGGTCTCCAGTCCCCAGTCTCCAGTCCTAGAGCGGAGAGGCCCCTCCGTCGGCAGTGGTGCGGTCGATCGTCAGCGGGTGCTTCGGGCATGGAGGCGGACGGCTTGGCTCTCGATGGGAGGCCAGAGGGTGTCTGGCGCGGTCGACCCCACTGAGAGAGGCTCGCGCGCCCGGCACCACGGATGAGACTACTCTCGCGCTGTCCACGGACTGGAGACTGCCGACTGGAGACTGGAGACCGCCCCGCCGATCCCTCGCCCGCAGCAACGCGACTCCCCGCGAGCCGCC
>CALATR010000356.1 GCA_937891875.1 uncultured Pseudomonadota bacterium
CGCTCCCCAGCCCAGCGCGACCCCCCGCTTCGAGCCCGGCCACCGCCGCCCGCTCTCCCGCGCCGAGCACGCGCTGATCGCCACCTGCACCCCGGTCATGCTCGAGGAGCACCTCCAGGTCGCCCTGCACACGCCGGTCTCGCGCATGGTCGAGGCGCTGGACGCCCGCCGGACCGAGCCCGTCCCCCACGGGGCCGCCCTCGCCGCCCTGCTGCTCTCCCACGATCGGGTCGATCACGTCCTCCGCTGCGCCGCCACCTGGGGCGCGGACGACCCGGACACGTTCGCCGCCGCCGAGCGCCTGCTCATCCACCACGCGTCGGAGCGCAGCGACGTGGGGCCCCTGGCGGGCATGGTGCTGTGGCGCTGGGATCGCGGGTTTCAGAGCTTTCGGGACTGGCTCTCACCGGGCATGGTCGGCGACGTGCTCCGCGCCTCCCTGGGCTGGCCCTCGATCCGCCTGCGCGCCGACCTGTTCCGCGCCCTGCGCCACCTCGCCGGCACGGGTCGCTGGCACGCGCGCGAGGAGACCGCCGCCCTGTTCGACGACGACGCGGTCGAGGCCCTGGTCGAGCTGTTCCATGACGCCGGCGCCTCCGGTCGCGGCCCGTGTGGCTACCCCACCGATTCCGACGAGCAGGACGCGATCACCACCGAGGCGGCCGCGATCCTGGTCCGCCTGATCCGGGTCCGATCGCTCCGCGACTGGCGCCCCCGGGTCGAGG
The DNA here is from genome assembly GCA_937891875.1 of uncultured Pseudomonadota bacterium. GTDB lineage: Bacteria > Myxococcota_A > UBA796 > UBA796 > REDI01. The sequence continues at coordinate 726 of CALATR010000356.1, forward strand.
GCCTCCGCGGCGAGCTGTGCCCCACCGCCCAGGCCACCCTGCGCCCGTGGCTGCAGCACCGGGAGGTGGTGCCGGCGACCCCGGTGCGCACGGCCCCGTCGCCGGTCGAGGACTCCCTGCTCGATCAGGCGGTCGCGGACGAAGATGTCGTGCTCCTGGGCGAGCTGTGCTGCTCGGCCCGGCGGGGCACGGTGGAGACCGCGGTCCTGACGCTCCTCGACCTGGGCGCGTGCGAGCCCCTCGCGGACGCACTGCTCCACGACGACGTCGCCCACCGCGGGGTGATCACCGAGAGCGTGCCGGACTGGCCGCCCGCCCTGCACGATCGCCTGCTGGACGCGCTGGCGTCTGGCCTGCCTCCTGATGTGGCCGTGCACGTGACCCTGGGGCTGCTGGAGGCCGGGCGCGACGTGTCCGCCCACCTGCCGACCGCGCTGGCCGAGGGTCGGGTCGACGCCAACACCCTGGCCCGGCTCCGCGCGGTCACGGACGCGGACGCGCTGGCCCGGGTCCTCATCGCAAACCCGACGTTCACCGCCTATCGTTGGGCGGTCGAGCACGCGGTCGACCACGACGATCGCACCGCCTGGCACCCGGACCTGGCCGCCTTCCTGGAGCTGCCCGAGCGCTCCCGCGAGGTGCGCCTCGACGCCGCCCGCGCCCTGCGTGACCTGGGCGATGCGACCGGCGTGTGGCTGATCGTCGACGACTGCTTCCGGGCTGCGAAGAGCCGCACCCGCAAGGATCGCGCCGTGACCTGGGCCCAGCGCTGGCCCGCGGACGACGTGGTGGCGGTCACCCGCGCGGGGCTCCTGGCCGGCGAAGGGCTCGTGCCGGGCAAGCCCCTGGTGGACGGGCTCTTGATCGGAAACGTCGCGGTGTCCGCCCTCGAGCCCGCTCTGCTCGACATCCTCGCCGAGGCCAGCCGTCCCGCCCTGCAGCGCCGCGCCCTCGATGGCCTGCCCACCCGCACGGCCCGCTCCAACCGCGCCCGCAACCTCGCGGAGATGTTCCTGTGGGGCAAGGACCAGGCGCGCAAGCTGCTCGGCCGTCGCTACACGATCCAGTACCTGGTCGGCGAGGACCTCGGCCTCACCCGCCTCGAGCACCCGACCATCTACGTCAACCCGATGCCCTTCCTCCGCGGAGAGGAGAACGGCGCGTCGATCGTGCGCGGCCTCATCGTGCACGAGCTGGGGCACCACCTCTACAACGCCGACGAGGACGGGCTCGCTGTGTGGAAGGAGGCCCACGAGGCCGGCCTGGGGCGCCTGCTCAACGTGGTCATGGACGAGCACCTCGAGCGCAACCTGCGGGCGATCGATCCCGCCTACGGCGACGACCTCAAGCAGCTCGGCGCATGGGCCTTCCTGCACGCCCGCCACACCCTGCAGGTCGGCGAGCTCCTGGCCCGCCTCGGCCCCCACCTGGCCGAGGTCCTGGCCTCCACCCCCATCGCCCCCGC
>CALATR010000357.1 GCA_937891875.1 uncultured Pseudomonadota bacterium
CCCGCCTGTCCCGCGGTGCCATGCCGCTCGAGGAGCTGGGTGTACGCCGTCTTTCGCGTGACGACCACGACCCTTGGGGCGCCCATCACGCCTCCTCGGTCCCCAGGCGCTGCACGCCCGCCTGCATCAAGCTGGTCAGGAGCGGCGAGAGCGCGTCGGGGGACAGGTTGAGGTGGTCGATGCGCTGGAGCTTGGTCGCCAGCTCCCGGGCGGCCAGGCCGAGCATGACCGTCGGCGGCAGGTCCCGGTAGATCGCCATGCGCTCGCGCTCACCGACCAGCCGCGCCTCCTCGACCGCCTGGATGCCCTCGGCGCGCGCGTCGTTCTCGAGGCGCATGGTCGCCGCCTTGGCCTCGGCGGCGATGCGCTTCTGCTCCCCCGCGGCCTGGGCCTCGATGCGCTGGGCCTCGGCGCGCTCCTTGGCCTGCTCCCGTTGGTTCTGGCCCTCCTGGGCGATGAGCGCCTGCTGCCTGCGCGACAGCTCGATCCGGTTCTGGAGCTCGTTCTCGGCGATGGCCCGCTCCTTGTCGACCGCGATCGCCCGCCGCTGGTACACGGCCTCGTCCGCGCGCTGCTGGATCTCCTCGCGCATGGGCGTCTGCAGGGCCTTCTCCAGCTCGGCCGTGGGGGAGAGCATGGAGACCCGCACGGTCACGACCTCGAGGCCCATGTCGGCCAGGCCCGCGTCGGCGGTCAGGCCCGCCTGGATGCGCTCGCGCACGTCGGCGACGCCCTCGGCGAGGATGCGGCGGACCGGCGTGTGGGCGAGGTAGTCGACGACGTACTGCTGGGCGAGCTGGGTCATCAGGGTCGCCAGCTGGTCCAGGGGCTGGCGAAGGTGCTGCCCCGAGTCCAGGGACAGCGAGAAGTCGATCCGCTCGGCGAGGGTGGCCGCGTCGACCACGCGGAAGGTGATGGCGCCCTGGGCGGTGACGTCCTGGAAGTCGGACGAGCGCCCGTGGAAGAGGAAGGGCAGCTCGCGATCATCGCACGGGACCTCGGCGACGCTGGAGCCCAGCGGGAAGAACCAGAAGGTGAGCCCGCGGCCGCTCCTGCGCAGCCGTCCGCGGTGGAAGTGCAGCACGTACGAGGTGGGCTCGCTGCGCAGGTGCCGGACGAAGGGGAAGGCGGTGATGGTGGACATGGTGCCTCCTAGGTGAGGAATCGGTAGAGCTCGGCCGGGCGGTGCGCAGTGTCCTGCTCCCGCTCGCCGGTCGCCTCGATCTGGCCGGTGGCGAGCATGCGTCGCCGGAAGGAGTCCTTGTTGAGCGGCTTGTGCAGGATGGTCTCGTGGACCTGCTGCAGCTGGCGCAGGGTGAAGCGCTCGGGCAGCAGCTCGAAGCCGACGGCGGAGTAGTCGAGCTTGCCGCGCAGGCGCTGCACCACCGTGCCCAGCATCGTGCCGTGGTCGAAGGCGAGCGGGAGCTCGTCGTCCTCGAGCCAGGCCGTCACCGGGTCGTCCGCCGAGCCCTCCCAGGGCACGCTGATCCGCGCCAGCACGGTGTCAGGGCGCTTGGCCGCCGCGGCCCGCAGCCGCTGGATGTGGGTGAGGGCGAAGTAGGCGACGCTGATGACCCGGGTCCGCGGATCCCGGTTCGGCGCGCCGAAGGTGTAGAGCTGCTCGACGAAGACATCGTGCAGACCGGCCTTGTCGCGCAGGAGCCGCTCCGCCGCCTGCTCCAGCCCCTCGTCCATGCGCACGAAGCCGCCGGGCAGGGCGTAGTGGTGGCGGAACGGGTGCTCCGTGCGCCGGATCAGCAGGGTGCGCAGCGCCCCGTCGTGCACGGTGACCAGCGCGACGTCCACGGACACCGACGGGTGCTCGAACCCCGACGGGTCGTAGCGGGCCAGGAACTCCTGCTCGGTCTCGGGAGGGGACATCGGAACCTCTTTGATGCATGACACATATATCCCTTGTGCATCTAAGGCAAGAGACTCCCGCCGGCGCTCGCCTGGGCGTGCTGCTGAGGGGGCGGCCGAGCTAGCATCCCCCCATGACCTACCGCCCAGACCAGCCCGATCCCGCCACCGTTTCCGCCCTCGAGGGCGTCGCCGTGCTCGACTTCGGCACCAACTGGTGCAGCATCTGCCAGGCGGCCCGGGGGGACATCGAGCGAGGCCTCGCGGGCGCGGACGTGCCCCATCTGAAGGTCGAGGACGGGCGGGGACGGCCGCTCGGGCGGTCCTTTCGGGTGAAGCTGTGGCCGACGCTCATCTTCCTGCGGGATGGCGTCGAGGTGGCTCGCGTCGTGCGCCCGACCTCGGCGGGGCAGGTGGCCGCCGCGCTGGCAGAGGCGGTCGGCGCGGACTGACCGGGCCTACGCCACCACGACCCGCGTCCCGGCCAGGCGATCCGCCAGCCGGCGCCCGTCCTTGTCGATGAGCGCTACGAGCGGCCCGATCCAGCCGACCAGGATCAGCCACACGATGCCGACCACGGGCACGAACCACAGCCAGCCGATGGGCCACAGGATGGCGGCGATCGCCCACTGGTAGGTGATGAGGTCGACCGCGTTGCGCAGCACGATGGCGAGCGGGGAGGCAGCCTCGCCGGTGCGGGCGTTGACGATGCGTGTGCCGGTGGCGACGCCGCCCGGGCTCGACCACCCGCCCACCGTGCCCCGGGCCAGCGCGGCGAGCGGGTACAGCACGATGCCGACGCAGGACAGCACCAGCACCTGCAGGATCAGCTCGTCGACGAGGCGTGCACCAAGGCGCAGGAAGAAGTTGGCCTTTCGTGGTCTCGCCACCGCGGTCGGGCGCGGCGGGGCCGGGGGCTTCAGCACCGACGGCGGGTGGGTCGGTGCGGGCGGGCTCGGCGCTGGCATCGACGACGGCGGCAGGGTCGGGGCCGGAGGCTTGGCCACCTTGGGGGGGATCTCGAAGGCGAAGGTGTGGGCCGCGGCGGAGGCTGGCGAGCGGTCCGCAGGAGGCTCGGGCGTGTGCAGGACCCCGGCGTCCGACGGCGCGCGCACGCCCAGCATGGACAGCGCCTCGGAAGCGCTCTGCACCCGATCCTCGCGCTCCTTCTCGGTCAGCGCATCGATCAGGCGGTGCAGGTCGGGCGGGGTGTGCGCGGGCAGCGGGCCCAGGGGCTCGTCCATGACCGCGACCGAGAGCTTGCGGTTGCCCTCGACATCCGCGTAGGGCAGCTGCCCGGTCAGCATCTCCCAGCCCATGACGCCCAGGGTGTAGAGGTCGCTGCGGCTGTCGATGCTGGCGCTCTGCAGCACCTGCTCCGGGCTCGCGTAGCGCGGGGTGCCGACGAAGCTGTGCTCCCGGGTGAGGGCCACGTCCTGGTCGGTCGGGGTCAGGAGCTTGGCCACGCCGAAGTCGGCGAGCTTGCAGCGGACGACGCCGCGCTCCTCGATGACGAAGATGTTCTCGGGCTTCAGGTCGCGGTGGGCGATGCCCGAGGCGTGGCAGGCGTGCAGGATGCCCAGCAGGTCGACCAGCACGGCCCGGGCGCGCTCCGGGTGCATCGGACCCTCGTCCAGCACGTCCGCCAGCGTGGGCGCGGAGACGAACTCCATGGCGATCGCCAGCGTGGTGCCGTCCTCGACCAGCTCCTCCACCTGCACCACGCCAGGATGCTGAAGACTGGCCTGGAAGCGTGCTTCTCGGTGGAAGCGAGCGACGACCGACTTGTACATCGAGTAGCGCTCGGACAGGACCTTGAGCGCCAGCGGGTCACGCGATCCGTCCGCGCGGACCTCGTACACCGTGCCCATGCCGCCCTTGCCGAGCTCGCGCACGATCGTGTAGCGCTGGATGCGATCGCCAGGGTTCACGCGGGGCTGCTCGGGGCATGGGTCGGGGCGAGCCAGCGGGGCATGCGACCTCCGCCGGCAGCGTACCCCCTCGGCGGTCGTCGTGCCGCAGGCGGTCCCACCTACTCCGGGCCGATCCGCGCGCGCTCGACCCGCAGCACGGTCTCTCCGTCGTCCTCGGCGAGGGTCCACAGCACCACCTCGTCCCCGCCAGGCACCGGAGAGACGGCGTGGTAGCCAGGGTAGAACGTTCCATCTCGCAGGTCCTGGTCGACCAGGCGCACCGTCGCCACCCCCTGTTCGGTCGGATGCAGCACGTGCAGCTCGGTGCCGACAGCGATCGCGACGACGGTGGGGTCCGGGCTCTCCACGACCACGTCCCGCATGGGGAGGAACCGCCCCTGGCTCGCCCCCAGCACCACCAGGTGGGTGACGCGATAGCCCAGGAACTCCCGGTGGCCGTTGCCGTCGCGAGGCGCCAGGGCCACCCGCCGAGCCAGCAGCACGGTCCACCCCGAGCGGGACACGACCGGCTCCAGCAGGATGGGCGACCGCGGGCCATAGCCCTCGCCGCCGATCCGCGTCGGCTCGAAGCCCTGGACCGAGTCCAGCGAGAGCAGCCCCTTGCCGGGGATCCACACCCGGTCCGCCGCGGACTTCGCGCGGTGGGAGAGCACCGCGACCGGCTCTCCCGTGTCCGCCACGTGCAGCTCCCGCACCACGCTCACGTCGAGCTCCAGGGGGTGTACCTGCATGGGGGTGCCGTCGACACTGAGATCGACCAGCACCGTCCGGCTTCCCCGCGTCAGCTGCACCCCGGCGTGCGCCCCGTGAACGCGAAGCCGCCCGAGCCGGGCCCGCCCGATCCCGAGGCGCTCCTTCGGGTCCAGGGTCAGACAGGCGCCGTCGCGGAGGTCCACCTTCACGATGACGCCGCGTCCGCCGGTGCCGTAGGGCGCCCCTCGGGTGAGGCCCACCACCCAGGCCACCTGCCCGTCGACCAGGAGCTGGTCCCCATGTCGGACCCCCTCCGAGCGGATGACGTCGTCCACCAGCGCTCCGTCGCTCGCGCGGACCTGGACCAGGCGGGGGGCTCCAGCTCGGGATCCATCAGGAACACGACCCCGTCGGGGCTGGCGGCGTGGTCGCGCAGGTGGGTGCGCGCCTCGCGGGTCCAGGTGCGGGTCCACGTCGGCTGCAGGTCCGGGCCGAGCCCCCGGAAGGTCCACGTGCGGCGGTCCCGGGAGCGAGACGCCACGATGACGCTGCCGTCGCCAGCGACCGTCACCCGGTGCAGGCGTGGGCTGCCCTCCAGCTCCAGCCGTCCGACCGACGGCGTCTCCGCCGCGAGCGCGGGCGAGCAGCGCCCTCCGGCGGCGGACGCCACGGCCAGCAAGCACGCCAGGAACATCACCCTGTGCATGACCCTCACCATGAGATGTCGATCCCGAAGAGCTCGCGCTCGCCCTCGTCGAGCACGTCGACCTCCACCTGCAGCCCGACCCGGCGGGCCTCGGCCTCGAAGCTCGGGAGCGCCAGGCGGCCCGGGTCGACCAGCCAGGCTCGGCCGTCCTCGGCCAGCCACCGGGCGAGCTGACCGACGACCAGCGGCACCAGCTGGGCGCTGTAGAGGAGGTCGCTTGCGATCACGCGGTCGAAGCGAGGGCAGGGGAGGACGGCGTCCTCGTCGCGCCAGTCGAGCTCGGCGAAGGAGACTTCGACTCCGTTGTGACGGGCGTTCGCGGCCAGGAATGCGCCGGCGTGGGGGTGGTTGTCGGTCGCGACCACCCGAGCCCTGCGGGACGCGGCGACGATCGCCGGAAGTCCGAGTCCGCAGCCCAGCTCCAGCACGTCGAGTCCGGCGACGTCCTCCGCGGCGACCCGCTCGGCGAGGGCGACCGCACCCGGCCACAGGACGCCGAACATGGGCATCCAGTCGCCCGGATCCCGCCCGGTGTTGCGCCCGCCGAGGGTCCTGTAGACCGCGCCGACGTTCTCCTCGAAGCCGTCCAGGGCGGCGAGGCGGTAGGTTCGCCCTCCGATCTCGGCCTGCACGGTGGCCCGGCCGTAGCCGAAGCCGCGGGGGTCGGAGAGGTCCTGCACACGGCACTCCTATGCGAACGCCTCCACTACCGCGTCCACGAAGGCGCGCACCCGGGCGGGCTGGCGGTCGCGGCGGGC
>CALATR010000358.1 GCA_937891875.1 uncultured Pseudomonadota bacterium
GCGGACGAGCCGGTAGGGGCCCGCCTTGCGGACCTGGGTGGCGTGCACGTCGGCGTCGACGATCGGTGCCGCCCACTCGCGGGTGAACTGGTCCCAGGCGTGCCGCTCCGCCTGCAGCGAGGCGGCGATCGCGTCCAGGTCGGTGCCGTCGAGGCTGACCCCGAAGTCGGGCACCCGGCGCTCGAGCCAGCCGAACCGGTGCACGATCTCGCCGTAGAAGTCGGCGAGCAGGGTGCGGTGAAGGGCCAGGTAGTCGTCGGGGTGCGCCACGATCGTGGCGGAGGCGAGCTGCTCGCCGATGAGGATCAGCAGGCCGCACTGCCCCCGGTGGACCTCGAAGACGCGCAGGGCCTCGTCGAGGCCGGGCAGATCGACCCCGCGCACGACGGACTCCATCCGGGGGTCCAGGCCGCGGCGGAGGAAGCGCTTGGAGTAGCAGGTGCGGGCCACGGTCGGTCCGCCGAAGTGCAGCGCGAGGTAGCCCTCCATGGCGAGGTGCAGGGGGAGCATGCGCAGCTGGTCGCGGGCTTCCCGGCGGGCCACCCGCTTGAGGAAGAGCAGCGGGCCGTCCTGGTTCAGCTCCTGGCGGCCGATGCGGGTCTCGGCGGGCACCATGGCGGCGCCCTCCTTGGTCCAGCGGGCGACGATGCCGTGGGGCACGTAGCCGATGTAGCTGGTGCGCCGATCCAGGGCGGTGATGGCCAGGCTCTGGTCGTCGCTGTAGCTGCGGACGGCGAGGCGCAGATCCTCGAGGGGCTCGCGACGGACGACGGGCACGAGGCGCACGCCACCCCAGACCTGGGCGGGCCGCAGCTCGAGGTCCTGCCAGGAGAGCCTCACGCGCCCTCCAGCCACGGGCGGGCCCGGTCACGCAGCCACGCCTCGAGCTCGCCGACCCGGGTGTCGCCGAGGGCCAGGCCGGCAAAGCCTAGCTTGAACGGAAGCTCTTCGGCGCTCCGAATGCCGACGGTCGGCACGGACGGCCCGAGGGGCCGGGGCATGAAGCTGTGGGCGTCGAACACCGGGTTGAGGTGCACGACGCGGGTGTGGCCGTCGGGATCGACGTGCTCGCGGAACAGGCGCAGGACCTCGCCCGCGGCGCCCGGAGGATCGTTCTCGAAGCCGTCGGACACGATGACGACGAGGTCGGGCTGGCCGCGGAGCGCGCTCAGGAGCGGGGTGGCGAGGTCGGTCTGGCCGCGGGCACGCACGTGCAGGTCACCCTCGGCCCCGCTGGTCCAGAACGACCGGTAGGAACCGGCGGCCTCACGGAGCATGCGGCCGCAGCCCAGCGCGACCGCGAGCGCCCGGTTGCGCTTCTGCAGGCCGGACCGGGACGAGTAGCTGTCGTCGAGCACGGCATGCACGCGACCCAGCGACAGTGGCGCGTGCTTCCAGGCACGGCGGGCCGCGGCCGAGAGCGCTCCGTCCAGCGAACCGTCGCGGTCCGACACCTTCTGGGCCAGCGCGTAGATGCACAGGCGATCGAGGGGCATCCGAGCCAGCTCGAGCGGGTCCAGCCGTGCCTTGATGCCAGTGGCGTGGCGCTCCAGCCGCGCCCGCTCGCCCTGGGTGAGCCGGGGGCCGATCTTCTCCAGGAAGCGCTTGCGATCGATGCCCTTGGACGCGGCGAGGCCCTCCGCGATGGTGAAGGGGAGCTCGTACAGCGCGCGATCCTCGTACCGGGCCCGACGGAACGCATCGAGCAGCGGCTGCTCCCAGGCGCGCCGGCTGTCCGGTCCCTCGAAGAGGAACTCGTGCAGGGCGGGGTCGAGCGAGGCGTGGGTGTGACGCAGGGCGGACCGCAGGTGGCCCCGGTACTTCACGGCGTCAAACGTCAGATCTCGCCGGGTGGACAGCCAGCGGCGCACGGTGGCGCGGGTCCGCCGGTTGTTCACGCCGTCCCGGCGCAGGTTGGCGAAGAGCCGGTAGACGCGCTGGGGCGGGAGCGTGCTCAGCGCACCCGCGATGAGCTCGCCCTCCTCGTGGCGGTGGGAGGGGTCTTGCGGCGCGCCGGACGCGAGCAGCCGGTGCACGATGGCGGTCTGGTTGAAGTGGTTGATCCCCGCGGCGAGGCACAGTCCGTACAGGCGCCGGTAGTTGACGAACATGTAGCGGTGCAGGAAGCCGAGCGGGACCTGCTGCTCGCCGCGGTCGCCGTAGTGCTCGGACTGCCCGGTGCAGGTGGACGCCGCGTTGATGAACAACACCACGTCTTCTGCGTCGAGCACGGCCTGGTCCACCATGGCTCCGGAGAAGAGGGTGGGGCGGGGAGGAACGGCGCGACTACGAGGATTCGTTCACAAGCGAGTTCGGAAGTCCCACCCGAGTCCCACGCCCCACTCTCCGCTACCCACGGGCCGCCGTCGGCGCAAGCAGATCGCGCCGTTCCAAGCTGCGCCTCGTGCCGCGCTGTGTCACCCTGAGCGCCCTTGGAGGACCGATGCGCCTGCCCCTGTTCCTGTTCCTGCCCCTCGCCATCGCCTGCGGAGGCGGGGCGTCCGACGTCACCGACGCCACGGACCTCACCGACGACACCGACGGCGCCAGCTCGAGCCGGGTCCGCATCGAGACCACCCTGGGCGACATCGTCGTGCAGCTCGCCACCGACGAGGCCCCGGTCACCACGGAGAACTTCCTCGCCTACGTCGACAGCGGCTTCTACGACGGCAGCGACGGCGCAGGTGCGGTCATCTTCCACCGGGTGATCGAGGGCTTCATGATCCAGGGTGGGGGCGTGCGCGCGGACGGCACCCTCAAGACCGCCAACGCGCCCATCGCTCTCGAGGTCGACACCGGGCTGAAGAACGACCGCGGCACCATCTCCATGGCGCGCATGACGGCTCCGGACACCGCGACCAGCCAGTTCTTCATCAACCACGTCGACAACCCGGGCCTGGACAGCACCGGCCCCGGCACCGGCTACGCCGTGTTCGGCGAGGTCGTGTCCGGCATGGACGTGGTCGACGCCATCGCCGAGGTCGATGTGGACAACCCCGGCGGCCCCTCCCCGCGCCCGCTCACCGACGTGGTGATCGAGGGGTGTGCGCGGGAGTAGCAGCCCCTACCGCTCCGGCTCCACCAGCATCACGTCCGTCCCGGCCCCGAAGCCGTCGACGGTGTTGCTCTGGATCTGGAGCTGGTCGATCTGGGCCATGCCGCACTGGGTCCAGCCCTGGACCCAGACGCGATCGAACGTGCCCTGGGCGCCGGGCAGCTCGGTAGGCTCGTCCAGGACGACGTCGAACCACTCTGCCTTGGTGACGGTGCTCGGATTCAGGCGGTAGGTCGCGCCCATGCACATGCGCTTCCAGTCGTTCTGTGGGGCGCGCACGATGTCGCCCTCCACCGTGATGCCGTCCACGGTCAGGGTGAAGCGCTCGCGGTCGATCTGAACCACCGTATCCGCCCACGCCTCCAGGTACGCCGCGTAGTCGTCGGCGGTCTCCTGGGAGAAGTCCTCGGCGAGGTACTCCAGGTAGGTGCGGGTCGTGTACTCGCCCTCGAAGATCCCCGCGTGCATCGGGCCCGGGCCACAAGCCGCCAGGACCAGGAACATCGGTACCACTCGCATCGCCACCCCTTTCAAGCGCTCGCCCAGGTGGGCGACCTCCTCTCGAAGATGCGGGATGTTCCTGCCTCCCGCCACCTTGATGTGCCCCCCTGCTAGATTGGTTCGGCTGGGAGGCCACATGTCGCTGACGATGCGGGCGCTCGTCGCCCTCGTGCTGTTCATCGGGTTCTACGCGCTCGCCATCGCGCTGGCCGGGCTGCTCTTCTTCCTGCCGCTCGCCGAGCTGATGTTCCTGGACCGGATCCACATCAAGCTGGCACTGGTCTGCGTGATCGCCGGTGGGGTCATCCTGTGGTCGGTGATGCCGCGCTTCGATCGCTTCGTCGCGCCCGGGCCGCAGCTGCTGCGCGAGGAGCACCCCGAGCTCTTCGCCACCATCGACGATGTCGCCCAGCGCACCGGTCAGCAGGCGCCGGCCGAGGTCTACCTGGTGCACGACGTCAACGCGTGGGTCGCCCAGCGGGGCGGGCTGCTGGGCATCGGCTCGAAGCGGGTCATGGGCCTGGGGCTGCCGCTCATGCAGGTGCTCTCGGTCACGGAGCTGCGCGCGGTGCTCGCCCACGAGTTCGGCCACTACCACGGCGGCGACACGGCTCTGGGCCCGTTCATCTACCGGACCCGGGCCGCGATGGCGCGGACGGTCGTCAACCTGTCCGAGTCCGGCATGTGGATGCTCGTCATCGTCAGCCTGCCGTTCAAGGCGTTCGGACAGCTCTTCCTGCGGGTCACCCACGCGATCTCCCGCGCCCAGGAGTTCGCGGCCGATGCGCTCGCGGCGCAGGTCGAGGGGCCTGCCGCCCTCTCCAGCAGCCTGCGCACCATCCACGGGGCGGCGATGGCGTTCGAGCCGTATCTCCACGGCGAGCTCGCGCCGGTGCTCGGCCGGGGACACCGCCCGCCGGTCGCCGCGGGGTTCGCCCGGTTCATCGGCGCCGAGAACATCGCGAGCGTGGTGAAGCAGAGCGTCGACGAGGAGCTCGCCAGCGGCGTCGGCGACCCCCTGGACACCCACCCGCCGCTCCGGGATCGGATCGCTGCGGTCGAGGGGCTGCCCGCCCGTGATGCGCCGGCCGATGATCGGCGTTCGATCTGCCTCCTGGGCGATGTGTCCCGGGTGGAGCTCGCCCTGCTGAAGCAGATCCTCGTCATCCCCGTGGACGAGCTCGAGACGGTGGACTGGGAGGACGTCGGCCGGGTCGTGACTCTGCCCGACCTGCGGGACACGGTCTCCGCGGGGGCGGGGTCCCTGGCGGGCGTGCCTCTGCGCGATGCGCCCTGCACCGCGGCTGCCCTCACCCAGCTCGGCCGGGCCTGGAACGTGCCGCTGGCCGACGAGGATCCCCAGCAGGCGGGGGTGTACCTGGCCCAGGCGGCCGTGCTGGTGACGCTGGCGGAGCAGGGGTGGACCGTCGACAGCCTGCCCGGATCGCCCGTGAGCGTGCGGCAGGCCGACGGCGAGCCGTTCGTCCCCCATCAGGCGCTGTCCGCGGCGATGGACGCCGAAGATCCCCGCGCGGCCTGGACCTCCACCCTGCAGGCGGCCGGCGTGGATCCGTCGCTGCCCATGGTCGCGGTCTAGCCACCCTTCAGGTTCGCCGTCGTCCGTCGATGGGCCCTGTCCTGGAGGGTCCATTGTCTGCAGTCCTCGACCCCGTTCAGGGGCTCTACGAGCGCTTCCCATACCCCCGCGCCGAGACCGACCTCGACCCGGTCGCCTCGGGCGAGCGCGCGCCCATCTGGAGCCCGGACGGCGCCTTTCACGCCTACTTTCCCGACAGGCCCAAGCGGCGTGACCTCGACGTGCTGGTCGCCGGGTGTGGGACCAACCTGGCGCCCGCCCTCGCCGCCCACCTCCCCGAGGCGCGGGTGGTCGGCATCGACATCTCCGATGCGTCGCTCGCCATCGCGCGGGGTCACCAGCAGCGTCACCGCCTCGACAACCTCGAGCTGGTGCGCCTGCCCCTCGAAGACGTCGCCGCCCTGGGTCGGGAGTTCGATCTGGTGCAGTGCACCGGCGTGCTCCACCACCTGGTCGATCCCGTCGCCGGCCTGCGGGCGCTCGGCGAGGTCACCCGGGTCGACGGGGCGCTGATGATCATGGTCTACGCCCGCTATGGGCGGCAAGGCGTGTACCAGGTCCAGGAGCTGTGCCGCCGCCTGGGGCTCGGTCCGGAC
>CALATR010000359.1 GCA_937891875.1 uncultured Pseudomonadota bacterium
AGGGCCGCACAGAAGCGCGTCCCCCCGCCGTCCTGCCGCGCGAGCAGTGCGTGGGCCGCTGCGGCGCTCTCCGCGACGACCGGCTCGTAGCGCGTGTTCCGGAACATCCGGACCAACGAACGCGCCACCAGATCCGAGTCCTCCACGAGCAGCACCGGCCGGGATGCCGCCTCCCCTCCGTCGTCTCCGGTACTCATCACACTCCCTCGTCCCGGATCAGGTTGGAGCCGCACGTGCCGTCGGCGTAGTCCGGGTCCCCCTGCACGCAACGCGACACTGGTCCCCTCATGGGTTCCTGACAACTTTTCCACGGAAGGATCCTACATCATTCCACCAGTGCGGTCCCGCTGTGTTAAGCGCCGCGGACCCGAAGCGGCCGATCGGCGCCGCTCTCCGCCAGGTTCGTCCTCACCGACCGAGGAAGCCGGCAACGACGGAGCGCGGAGGCGGCGGGACCTCGACCCCGGTTGGAGGGAGGCACATGCGCGTCTGGACCGATGGGCAGACCCACGTGATCGAAACCCGAGACGGCCTGACCATTCAGTCCGAAGAGAGCCACCAGCACGAAGCGGATGCCCCAGCGGCCCGCTGGTGTGCGCGCGTGATCGGTGCCAGCGTGCCGAACGACTGCGTCGCGGTCTGCAAGAGTGCAGACGGGCGGGTCATCGGCGTGCGCATGCCATCGCGCAGGGCTGGCGCTCACCTGGTGCCCCTGCGCCAGGCGGACGAAGGCTTCGTCTGGGGGCGTCCACTGCCCGTTCCGAAGGCGGTCCGCACCGACTTCCGCGCGCTGTGGATGCCGGGCAATGCCCCGTTCTCGCGCGGTCGCAAGCTGGGCCAGGGCAACCGCGGCGTCGAGCTGTCGGAGAGCCCCTGGGGCATCTGCCTCGCCGATCACGGCACTGGCATCATCACCGCGCTCCGCAAGGGCGCGGACGAGCTGACCCAGGCCATCCGCGTGCCGACCCAGGCCGAGGCCTGTATCGACGCCATCGCCACCCAGTCCGGGTTCCTGGTCCAGGTGGTGGTCGCGGGTCGGGAGGGCGTGCTCGCCCGCTTCGGCCCCACCGGCGCGCACCGCCAGGCCGTGTCCAGCACCGGGCCCAAGGGTCCACTGCGCATGCTCGCCGATGGCACCGTGCTGCACGCGGGCCTGTTCGACGGCGACTTCAAGATCCTGCTCCGCGACCCGGGCACCCTCGAGGTCAAGGTGGAGGTCCCGGCCTGCGGCCTCGATCAGGTGGATGTCGCGACGGGCGTCAGCCCAGAGGGTGACCGCTTCATCGTCAGCGACGGCCGCGTGGCCGTGGTCGGCGTGTGCGGCGAGGACGGCACCTGGACCGCGGAGCCCGTGGACATGCACATCGGTGAGGCGCCCAAGGCGGCCGATCCGCCGGTGCTGACCCTGCGGGAGACCCGTCTCGAGACCCGCCCCGGGCCGTTCATCCACGAGATCCCGGTCATCAACCGCGGCGGTCCCTGCCCGGGCTTCGTCCTGCGGATCAACACCCACGACGCGGTCGTGCTGGAGCGGGTCACCGTCGCCGATCGCTCGGTCGTGCTGTTCGAGAACCGCAAGGCCCAGGCCCGCGAGGCTCGCTTCGACAACCTCGCGCTGGACGAAGACTTCACCATCACCATCCAGGGCGAGGCCCGGCTGATGGGTGAGGCGCCCCTCGAGGTCGGCCTCTACCGACCGACCGGCGAGCCCTACGCCATCGGCACCTGGACGTTCGACATCTCAGGCGCGGAGGAGGTCCGCTGCCAGGTGGTGTCGGGCGACCACGGCATGGCCCTGTCGTCGGGTGAGTTCGCCGGTCTGGTGGACGTGATGAAGAACCTCGGAGTCATCGACACCGACCTTCGTACGCCGGATCTGGAGCGCTGGGAGGACCGCGTCTGCCGCCGCCTGCGCCTGGACACCCGTCCGCCGCAGACGTCGCCGGAGTACGCGGAGTGGGAGCGCACCTGGATGCGCCTCACCGCCCGTGACCGCGCCGCCCGCGGTCCCGACGGCCGTCCGCCGCTGTTCAAGTTCGCCGCGGACCACCCCTGGCACGTGACGCCCATCGAGTGCGAGAGCATCGTCGAGGGCCTGCGCCACGTCCCCAACGACACGGTCCGCAGCTGGGTCACCTTCGCCGAGCACGCCGCCAGCGCCGGCGGGTTCCTGGTGATGAGCAGCTGATCGAAGGGCCGCGTCGCCATGGGAGTGGAGGGGCGGTCGCTGGTCCCTGGTCCCTGGTCTCTGGGCCCCCAGCGATGTCTTGCGGAGCACAAAGAGGTGCGCTCGGGTCACCTCGTTGCTGCGGGCTCAGCTGGTGCCGTGGGCGAACACGGTGTTGAGGTCAGGACGCGCCGAACTGCCGAGCTGCACGTGATCTGCCCCCGTTCGGAGAGGGCCCCAGAGACCAGAGACCAGAGACCGCCCTGCCACTCCCCCGATGGAAGCCGAATGAACGCTCTCCCCACCGACACCCTCCTCGAGTGGCGCCTCCTCACCGGGCGTGACATCGACGCGCTGGATCGGGAGAGCACCGTCATCATCGGCAGCGTCTCGCCGCTCGAGGTGCACGGACCACACCTGCCGGTGACGACCGACGTGACCGAGGCCGAGGGACTCCTTCTGGCGGCCATCGAGAAGGTCCGGCGGGAGCGTCCGGACATCACGTTCGTGCGCCTGCCGCCCCTGTGGGTCGCGAGCGACGTGCTGCCCCAGACCGGCTCCATCGGCTTTCGTCCAGACACCCTGCGCCGCGTGCTGATGGACCTGGGCGCGTCCCTCGCCGGCCAGGGCTTCCGCCACGTGTGGCTGTCCAACTTCCACGGCGGTCCCCGCCACTTCGTGGCCATGGAGGACGCGCTGCACCGGGTGAACCGTCGCCATGGCACGGCGATGATCTCCGTCTTCTCGCTGCTGCTCCACCGCCTCGCCGATGACGGCAGCCACGAGCTCGGCGGCGTCCTCGGCGATCTGCCCGGCGCCGATCCGGAGGCGTTCGCAGGCGACATGCACGGCGGCTACGTCGAGACCTCGATGATGCTCCACCTCATCGGCGAGCACGTGCGGGACCACACCGACCTGCCGCCGGTCACGGTCGGGAGCTGGCGCGCCTCCAAGGGCCTGCCCGCAAAGCCCCCCCACCCGCTCGCCGCCTTCCGCGACAGCTTCCGCTTCTTCAAGGCCAACTCCTACGCGGGCTCCCCCGCCGGCGCCTCGGCCGAGCTCGGTGCCCGCTTCGTCGACACCCTGGCCACCCACACGGCCGACGCCCTGGTCGACCTGTGGGACGGCAAGCTCTCCGCCGCAGACGCCCGCTCCCCGCTCTTCAAGTACCGCCGCGTGCTCCTGTCCCGAGCCCTGGGCTGGTTCTTCGAGAACGTGATCGCCTGACGCAGAGCATGGCTGCGAGCGAGGGAGTTGCGGCCCGGCCAGGTCTCGCGAGAAGTCGCGTTGCTGCGGACGAGGGAGTGGAGGGGCGGTCCCTGGTCTCTGGTCTCTGGGGCCTGCTCCGAGCGGGGGCAGCTACCGTAGGCCCCGTGACTCCGGTACGCCCTGACTCGCCCCATTGAGGTCGTCGGAGACGCTATCCTCGCTCGCGGCGCTACGGTAATCCGGTCGCACCGTGCTGTGGTCCGACCGACGATGCCGGAGGCCCAGAGACCAGAGACCAGGGACCAGAGACCGCCTCGCCACTCCCCCGCTCGGAGCAACGGCGTCCACGCCAGCGG
>CALATR010000360.1 GCA_937891875.1 uncultured Pseudomonadota bacterium
CGTCGGGCAGGCGCATGCAGAAGTCGCGGAGTCGCTGGATGATCGCGTCGCTCACTGGGGCCTCGTCGGTCTCGATGCCTGCGGAGCGTAACAGAGGCACCCGAGCGAGGTATCGGTCCCGACGACGGAGCCGTGCGGCGGCCCGCAGGGAGGTCCCGATGTCCGGCAAGGCCAAGAAGCTGCCGTCGACCCCTGCCCTTCGCCTGCTTCGGGCCAAGGGCGTGGACTTCGAGGTGCATCGGTACGCGTACGTCGAGCGCGGGGGCACCGCGGCCAGCTCGGCGGCGCTCGGCATCGACGCCCACCGGATCATCAAGACCCTCATCTTCGAGGACAGTGACGGTTCTCCGCTGGTCATCCTGATGCACGGCGACTGCAGCGTGTCGGCGAAGGACCTCGCCCGACAGATCGGCACCAAGGCCGTGCGCCCCTGCGATCCCGCCGTCGCCCAGCGGCACAGCGGCTACCAGGTGGGCGGCACCTCGCCGTTCGGCACCCGCAAGGCCATGCCCGTCTACGCCGAGATCTCCATCTTCGAGCTCGAGCGCATCGTCATCAACGGGGGCGCCCGCGGCGTGCTGGTCGAGATCGATCCCCAGGTCCTGCGCGACCTGCTGGGCGTGGTCGAGGTCAGCGTGACGACGGCCAGGGGGTCATGAGCCGCGCCCACGCCTCCATCGCCTCCGGATGGCGCGCGACCAGTGGGTGGGTGGCGCCAGCAGTCTCGGGCTCTTCGGCCGGCGCACTCCCCTCCCCGACCTCTCCCCAGACCGGCGCATCGCCGAACAGCCGCGCCCAGGCGTCGGTCGCCTCGGGGTGCTCGCCGAGGAGAGCACGCGCAGAAGCTGCCGTCTCGCTGACCGTGCGGGCTGCGGGCACGGGCGCGTCCTCGCTCGCCTCGACCTCCTCGTCCCACGGCGGGGTCCAGCGGTCCAGCGCCGGCAGGCTGCGCGGCAGGGTGCGGGTCGCCTCCTTGAAGAGCGCCGGCAGCACGTCGGACTGGCGGCTCCGGAGCCCGGTGAGCAGGGCGGGCATCCACGGCAGCAGGACCCGGTCCGGGAGCTCGGCGAAGGCGCGGCCGAGGAGCTCGACGCCGAGGGGAGCCGCGCGGGGGGCGAAGGAGAGCGCGGCGAGGAAGCCAGACAGGTAGCGCGGGTAGGCGTTGCGACCGAGCGGATGGCCCAGCACCTCGGCGAATGCCCGGCGCACGTCGGCCTCGTCGCGGAGCTGCACCAGCCACTCCGCCGCCCACAGCAGGCCCAGCTTGTCGGGCTCGGCGGTCTGGGTGGCGGCGAGCTCGATGGCGATGACCAGCTGGCTGCGGGCACAGCCCATCGCGAGCGCCAGGCTCTCGAGGGTGAACACGAAGGCGAGCATCGCGGCCAGCTGCTCGGGGGTGGTGCCGCGATCGGCGAAGGCCTCGGGCAGCTGGGTGCTGTAGTGGGCGTAGCCGGTGGCGACGAAGTCGGAGAGCCACGCGGGCAGGCCGTCGGCGGTGGTGCGGAAGTGGGCGACCAGGCGCCTCACCGTCGCGAAGATGTCGGCCGCATCCTCCGCTCCGAGCTCCACGCTCAACAGCTCGATCGCCCGGTGGCCGAGGCTCCC
>CALATR010000361.1 GCA_937891875.1 uncultured Pseudomonadota bacterium
CGACGAACGCCGCGTCGGGGCTAGCACCGCGGAACCGACGCGTCACACGATTGGAGCGCCGACGTAGGGGTGGTTCGGAACGCGAGGGCGTGGTGCACGGAACATGGCCGAACACGGAAAACAGGCTTGCCCCCCCCCCTGATGCACGCTAGCGTGCCGAGGGGAGGGAGAATGGAAGCTGCGATTCCGAGCACTGCGCTCGAGACGCTGCGGCGCATGCGCGCCCAGCTCGATGCGTGGACCGCCCGTGCCGCTGAGGCGTCCGCCCGCGCGGATCTCGTCAAGCTGCAGCTGCAGGTCGAGGCCCAGAGCCTCGTCCAAGCCATCCACCCGACCGCCCAGGAGTTCGCGCTCGACCTCGATCGCGGCACCATCACCATTCGCGACAGTGAGGGGGACCATGGCGACCTATCCAGGCAATCCTGATGCGCTCATTCCGCTGAACAGCCCGGGGAGCGGCGGTGACTTCATCGTCTCCGATGCGGCGAGCACCGGTGCGTTGCTGGCGGTTCAGACGGGCGGGCCGCAGATCCTGTTCGGGGCTGACGTCTCATTCATCAACAGCGGCGGGGCGAGGCACGAGATCAACGCGTCCGAAGGCATCAACGTCTACTCCACCGAGGACGTGCGGATCGGCGACAACATCAAGCCCATGACGGTCTCCTACCGGTCGGCCACCAACGACGTCCTTTTGTCAGCGGCGGAGTTCACAGCGCTTGCAGGGCCGGAGGTCCGACTGGACGGCGGTCAACCGAACAACCCGCAAGAGCCCACCTTCGGCGTGTTGACCCGTGTGCGCAGGAACGGCGCAGACCCCGACAAACCCGAGGATCGCCTGATCATCGAGGACACCGATGCGTCCGGATCCGACGGCCAGGTCCTCATGCGCACGGTCGCGACGACCGGCGGGTGGGACCTCGAGCTGCGCGCGCTGGACTCTGCTGGCAACCGCAAGAAGATCACGCTTCGCGGGAACATCGAGCTGTTCGGAACCACGTCGGCGCTGGATGGCTTGACGGTCACGGGGGCGACGACGCTCCAGACCACGGCGGTCCAGGGTAGCCTCGACGTCGAGGGGCCCATGGCGATCCAGGACGCTTCCCCGACGCTGACGCTCGACGACACGGGCGCATCCGTGGAGCACCGGATCGAAGGTGGTACTGAGCTGACCATCGTCCGGGATGCGGGCAGCGGAGCCGAGGACCTGCTGACCCTCCAGCGCCAGTCCGCCTCCAGCGGACTCGGTACCCGATTCATCACGCGTCTGGTCGGGCCCTCTCCGGTCGCGGCGCCGGACAGTGAAGAAGGGACCATCGTGTTCGGAGACCGCGCCACGCTGCAGTGCGACGACGGCTCCGCGGAGATCGTCGCTCCCCATGGCGCGATGATCGTGAACAAGGTGGACGGAACGGGCCTTGCCGACTCCATCATCGTGGCGGGTGACCTCGGAGGCTCCGCGAGCGCGCGTCAGGCCATCAGCCTGGGCGCGACCACCAACACGAGCGTCATGCGCTTCGGGCAGATCAGCGTCTCCGGAGGCAGCGGAGGCGGCGCAATCACCTTCAACGACCGCTTCCGCGTGGAGGCATCGGGTCGGGTCCGGGTCTGGGACCCCGCGAGCACCGGGTCGCCGGGCATCGCCACGCCCATCTACGACCTCGACCCGAGCACCGGCGACACCATCCAGAGTGTCGGCCAGGGCTCGGGCACGGCTGGCGCGAGTCGGGGGCGGGTGTTCGCTCGGCGGGGCAACAGCTCGAGTCCGGGCCTGGTGATGCTGGAGGCAGATGACGGAACGCCGGTGTTCTTGTCGGCTTGGCGGGATGGGCCAAACGTGCGAGTGCGGGCATCGCTTTCCGTTCCCACGGGGCCACTGTCGGGCGAACCGGTGGTCGACCTGTGAGTCCAGAACAGCCAACACCAACACGGCTCTTGATGATCTGGTTGCTCAGTCTCGCTGCCTGCTCGGTCTCTGGCGAGATGGGCCCCCCCGGGGTCCCGGGCCCGATCGGACCCGAGGGACCGACGGGGGAACAGGGGCCTCCCGGCCCGACTGGTCCTCCCGGGCCCGTCGGACCCGCAGGTCCCTCCGGAGAGCGAGGTCCCGCCGGCCCGGCCGGCTCCGGAGCAGCCGCGCGCACGGTTCTCAACCTCTCGAGGACAGTCGACCAGGCCCGATGCATCGACCTCGACGACGCGTCGGACTGCTGTCCAGAGTCGTTCTGGTTCGCCGGAGTGACAGAGTCCGACCAAGCGGCGTGCATCGAGTACGTACCCACGGGCAGGACTGTGTTCGCGGTGCGTCTGGGTCCCTCTGGACCAAGTGACTACTGCTTGGAACGGGAAGACCCCGGTTCTTGCTGTCCTCCGTCGTACTCCTGGGTCGGTGTGCGAGGTGTGAGCGCAGTCGTCTGCCTGGAAGACCCTCCAATGTAGGGACACTCCGCGTTTCCGACGGCACCCCTCACAGCACCGACGGCACAATCACATGGGGGAGACGTGATGCGCTGCCGCAAGTCCACCGCCACGAGCGCTCAACGCACCCCGCCGAGCAACTTGCTCGTAGCCCTGACGTTCCTGCTCACCGCCTGCGCGGGGCCTTCTGGGCCAGAAGGACCCGTTGGACCGCCAGGACCGCCTGGTGTGCATGGCCCTGAAGGCCCCGCAGGTCCAGCTGGCCCGGCGGGGGCCATTGGGCCGCAAGGCGATGACGGAGAAGTCGGGCCGGTCGGCCCGGCCGGTCCAGCCGGCAGTGGGTCCGCGGCCAGGACTGTGGTCAACGTAAGAGAGGACAAGGACCAGGTCCGATGTCTGGACCTTGAGACACCTGCGTCCTGCTGCCCCGACGGGTTCGGGTTCGCTGGCATGACGTGGCGCCTGGAGGCGTCGTGCTTTGAACTGTCCCCGTCAGGTCGAGCAATCTTGGAGATCAGCAAGCCGCTGCCGTCGGCAGAGCTCTGCATCGACCTCGCCAATCCAGGTTCTTGCTGTCCGCCCGCATTCACATGGGTCGGCTTTGACGACGGGAACGCCGTCATCTGCCTGGAAGACCCTCCGGAGTAGGCACGTCCCGCTCCGTCCACCGCCTCCCTACGCCCGCGCCACTCCCGCCCCTCCCCGCCCCGCGTCGAACCGAACCTCCACCGTGGTGCCGCCGCGCACCAGCCACGCCACCCGCGCCCGCGGTCCCCGCGACGCCAGACCGGGGTGCAGTCGCTGGGTGCCGCCTTCTGCGTGCTGGCTGCCCCAGCCGTCGAGCCAGCCCACGTCGACCTCCTTCTGCCCGTCCAGCAGCTCGCCGTCGGTCTGCAGGGTGAGCACGACCGGGGGGGCGACGCCGATGCCCTCGGCGTGGCGCAGGCCGCTCGTGGGCAGGAAACCTCGGTTCTCGGCGACCGCCACCACGCGCACGAGGTCGTCGCCGGCGTGCTCGGCCGTGACCTGCACGTCCACCTTCGGCAGGGCGCGGCGCAGGCGATCGGCGACGGTGAAGCCCTTCTCGCACTCGGCGGGCAGCAGGCGCAGGGGTGGGTTGCCCAGGGTGAGCATGTTGCGCAGGCCGCCGATCTCGACCGGGCCCAGCTGGGGGTGCTCGAAGGGGCGCCAGTCGACGAAGCCGCCGGGCTCGGCGCAGAACGCGCGGAGCAGGCCGTCGATGAGGTCCTGCGGAGGATCCCGGAAGAAGGCGCCGAAGTCCTCGACCTCCACCCCGGCGTAGCCGTACGCGTCCCACAGCTCCAGCGTGTAGGCGGGCACGCCGAGCACGGTGGCGAGGGTGTCGGACCACACGCCGCCGATGGCGCGCTCGGGGTCGTACATGAAGTCAGGGTAGACGCGCACGACGCGGTAGCCGGTGTCCTTGGTGGCGTCCTTGCCCATGAGCTCGAGCAGGCGCACGTCGGTCCGCGGCAGGGGCGAGTCCTTGCGGTAGGGCTGGGTGAGCAGCGCCCCGGTGAAGGTGTGGTTGGTGAGCGCGCAGGCGATCCGCGGCCGCGCGGTGACGGCGTCCATCACGGCGCGGCTCTCGGGCTCGGACAGCGGGTGGTTGCCTGCGTCCATGCCGAACATCGACTGGGGCTGCCACGAGCCCGGGAAGTTGCGGTTGAGGTCCAGTCCGTGCTCCCGGGCCGCCTCCTTCCACACCGCCCCGTCCCAGCGCAGGAAGGTGCCCTCCACCAGGATGTGGCAGGCCAGCTCGGGATCGTCGTCCAGGGTGCGCAGGCGGAAGCCACCGATGTGGTCGGGGTCGATGACGTAGGCGCCGGTCGGGTGGCGCCAGCGCATCCACAGGGTCTCCCCGTCGCCGTCGACGTCGTGGGGGTGCAGGCCCGTGCGCGGGCGTCCGTCGCGGGGCGGGCGCAGGGTCGAGCGCACGAAGGGTCCGCCCTCGTGGGTCCAGGCGTAGCCGTCGGCGCTGATCACCGGCAGCACGTAGACCGCGTGCTCGCTGAACCAGGCGCGCTCCGCGGGGTCGCCGGCGACCAGGCGCTCGACCCAGCGGGACACCGACCACAGGGCGGACATGACCCCGGTCCACTCGGACGCGTGGGTGGCGCCGTCGAGCCAGAAGCCCGGTCGATCGCCGATCTCCGTGTCCTGACGCGAGATCGTCAGCAGGAGCAGCTCCCGGCCGTGGCGGGACAGGCCCAGGTTGACGAGCGAGACCCACTCGGGGTGGGCGGCGGCGAGCGCGCGACACCAGGCCTCGACGGCATCGAAGTCGAGGTAGGCGCTTCCATCGTAGGGTTGCCAGGTCATGGCGCGAGCCTACCGCGCCCGGACGCGAGCGGGGCCGCCCGGGTTAGGCCCCGCCGATGACCGAGCTGTCCACGTGGTGCGAGCGGGTCCTGCACGGGACCACCCTCGCCGACAAGCTGTGCGACCCCGGGCGGCTCACCGATGAGCGCCCCGGGCCAGTGCGCCTGCCCCCCGCCGAGCCCGGACGCCCGGACACTCTCGCTCTGTCCGCCCCCGACCAGCGCCTGCCGCCCCCGCCGTCCCCCGCCGCCGTCGCCGATCCCACCGTGCGCGCCGACCTCCTGCGCCGCTTCGCCCACCACGAGCTGCAGGCGCTCGAGCTGATGGCCGCCGTGCTCCTGCGCTTCCCCGACGCCGATCCCGCCTGGCGGCGCACCCTCGCCACCACGCTCCGCGACGAACAGCGCCACCTGGGGCTCTACCTGGACCGGGCCGCCCAGCTCGCCCCGCTCGAAGATGCGCCTGGAAGCCGCTTCTTCTGGGACCTCCTCCGCGACTGTGACACGCCGGATCGCTTCGTCGCGGGCATGAGCCTGACGCTGGAGCAGGCGAACCTCGACTTCCTCTCATCCTGGCGCGCGCACCTCTCCGCCCTCGACGATCCGGCCACCGTCGCCGTGCTGGACGAGGTGTACCGGGACGAGGTCCGCCACGTGCGCCACGGGGTCACCTGGCTGACCGCCTGGTCCGACCCCGAGGAGGACCTGTTCGATGCCTGGACCCGCCGCCTGGAGCCACCGCTGTCGGCCCGGCGCGGCAGGGGTCCGACCTTCGACCCCGTCGGACGAGAGCGCGCCGGCCTGCCCGCAGCCTTCGTCACGCGGGTGCGGGCGGCGGGGGCCAGCAAGGGTCGGCACCCGCGGCTGTGCTGGTTCGCGCCCTGGGTGGAGCAGGAGCACGCCCTGCCCGGCTACACGCCGCCCAAGCGCCTGCTCGAGCTGGCGTCTGACCTCGCGCCGACGGTGGCGGCGCTGTGTGGAGAGGACGACGTCCTGCTGGTGCCACGCGCCCAGGACCCGGCGTTTGTCGCGGATCTCGCCGCGCGGGGCTGGCCCGTCCCCGAGCGGGTGCAGGGCGGGCTGGACGCGGTCAGGGGGCGCACGTTCCGTGGGCTGATGCCGTGGGGCACCAGTGCGACAACCGCGTCCCGCACGGCGTCGTTGCAGGTGCAGCAGGAACGGGCGTTCCACGCGGACACGGCGCGACTGGCCCGCAAGGACACGGCGGCGGTCGTGCTGGGCAGCCTGGCCGACGATCCCGCGCTGGACCTGGAAGCAGGCGTCGTCTGCACCACGGTCGCTGACGTCGAGGCGGCGCGGGGGCGGTGGGCGCGCTCGGTGGTCAAGGTGCCCTGGGACGCCGCCGGGCGCGGGCTGCACCACGGCGATCCCGACGTGGCGCGCCTGCTCGCCCGCCACGGTGCGCTGGTGGTCGAGCCCTGGCGGGACCGGGTGCTCGACCTCTCGCTGCAGGCCCGGATCACCGACCAGGGCGTGCGCGACGTGCGGCTCGCCCGCTTCCTCACCGGTCCGGGTGGGGACTTCCGCGGGGTGGTGGTCGGGGACTGGCGCCGCGGACTGTCCAGCGAGATCCTGCGTTTCCTGACCCGCGACGGCCGCGAGCCCCGCTTCGTCGAGACCGCCATCACCGCCGCCCTGCACACAGCCCTCGACCGCCACCCCGGCCACCGCGGTCCCATCGGCGTCGATGCCCTGGTCGCCCGGATCGACGGGGAGCTGCGCCTGCGCCCCCTGGTCGAGCTGAACCCTCGCCTCACCTTCGGGCGGGTCGGACTCGCGGTCGGCGACGCCCTGCTCGACCGCTCCCGCGGCGGCGCCTGGCTGCACGTGTCCCGCCGGAACCTGCGTTCGACCGACACCTTCGCCGACCTGGCCGCCCGCCTGCACGCCCTCGCCCCGCCCCGCGGCCTGCCCCTGCGCGAGGGCGCCCTCGCCACGACCGACCCCAGCCGCTGTACGGCGGTGTGGACGGTGCTGATCGCCGCAGACTCCGCGGAGCACGCCGCCGGTCTGCTCGACCGGGCGATCGCCGGGGCCTGATCCCTACTCCGCGCCGCCGCCCTGCACGCCCGACGCCTCATCGACCACGTCGGCGCCGGCACGCTCGGGCCGGTCGACCGCGAGGGACACGATGAGCGCCACCAGCGCGAGGACCAGCGCCGTGCCCGCAAAGGCCAGGCCGAACCACAGCATCGGCCACGCTCCTCGGGAGGGGGCGGCGGGCGACCCGGTTCCGATCCGCGGCTCCGACGGGCGCACGGTGGGCGCGCTCGACGGCGTGGACGCGTCCGCAGGGACGGGAACGAGCACCGGACCCATCGCCGCCACCGCCACGGCCGTCTCCTCGGGCTCCTCCACCGCCGGCCCGGTTGCGGGCGCCTCTTCGACCTGATCCTGCGGGGTGACGCTCACGTCCTCCCACAGCATCGGCGGCGCGATGCTGGGCTCGTTGTCGGCGAGCACGTCCTCCAGCGCCATGCGCACCGCCCTGAGATCGAGTGGCCTGGCGCCCGGATCGTAGGCCAGCATGCGGCGCAGGACCTCGTTGAGATCGGCCGGGACGGCCTCCCCGTCGTCGAGCTGCAGCGGCTGCCAGATCGGGGGCTCGCCCCGGCGGAGGGCTTCCGAACGATCCTCTCGGGAGTACGCCGGTTTTCCGGTGAGCACCCGGACCAGGGTGGCACCGAGGGAGAACACGTCGGCCGCCCGCGTGTCCCGGCCGGGACGCCACTCGGGCGCGGCGAAGGGACCGAGGTCGTAGCGGGGACCCTCCGGCCCGAGGAACCAGGTGCTCTGGACCTGCACGTGATCGGTGCCGTTCCACTGGGGCTCGAGGAACACCCGCGACGGCGTGATCGGACCCGCGGTCGCGCCGGCATCCCACAGGCCGTGCAGGAACTCGACCAGCGCGATGGCGAGGTGGAGGAAGCGACCGAGCGGCAGGCTCCCGTGGGCCAGGACCGAGTAGAGCGGGGCGCCAGCGAGGGGCTCGACCACGGCATAGACCCGGTCACGGTCGAGCTCGCCGACGGCGAACACCCGCTGCAGCGCCGGGGCGCGCACGCCCATCCGCGCCTCGAGATCGGCGAACACCGAGGCCTGGGGCAGCGACGCCCCGCTCTGCCGCGACAAGGCGACCAGCTCGAGCGGGACCGCGGACTCGCTCTCTCGGCGCAGCACCCGGTAGACCCAGCGTCCGGGGTCGACCGCGAGCAGTGCGCGCACCTCGAAGCCCCCGGGGATGTCCTGCAGCACCAGCTGGCGGGTCTGCTCACCCGCAGCGGGACCGACGTCGTACGCGGTCGGCCAGCCCTCCGCCGGGCGACTCGCCCTGCACGAGATGCAGGCGTCGTCGTCCTTCAGGGTCGGCATGCCACAGGCGGGGCAGGTGGTCGCGCCGGGCAACTGCACCTCACGTTCGGGGTCCCAGTGCCGCGCATCTTCCACACAGAGCCCCCCGGCCGCAAGCCCCTGCACTGCTCGGTGGCGGGTCAGGCGCCTCTCACCAGAGCCCGGCGAGGCGGGCGACGGCGAGGACGGCCGCCATCATCACCGCCGCAGCGACCGAACCGGCCAGTGCATACACAAAGACCGGCGGCCGCCGCACAGACCGCGGCGGGGGTGGCTGCTCGAGTGCCCCCCGGGCGGCGGCAGGGCTGGGGTGCGCGCCGGTCGCGGGCAGCGGCTCCACCAGGCTCTCCTCCTCGACCGAGAAGTCGAGCGGCGGCGGCCGCTCGGGAGGCCGGGTCACCCGTACCAGGGACGCGGCGACCTCCTGGCCGTGGTCCTGGTCCAGGGCGTCGGCGCGCTCGCTGTCGTCGGTCAGGCCGAGCTCCTCCGCGAGCTCGCGGACCGCCTCCATCACCTCCTCGTTGACCTCGTCACTGACCGGATCCCCAGGGACGTACGTGATGTCGGCGTCGAAGCTCCCTCCCCCGCCCAGGATTGCCCGGACGTCGGCGATCCGCCTTCGAAACGCTGCGCCATCCGCCGGCCGGCGTGCGGGATCCGCGGCGGTGCAGGCGTCGACGAACTCGCACAGGGCGGGGTGGAAGGTCTCGGGCATCACCTCGTCGAGGTGGGGCATGCCCTGCTCCACGACGGCGGCGAAGGTGGCCAGCGGGGACTGGCGGCGCAGCGGGTTCCGCCCGGTCAGCATCTCGACCAGCATGACGCCCACCGCGTAGACGTCGCTGGCGGGGGTGCCAGGATCGCCCTGGATCCGCTCGGGAGCGAGGTAGGCCGGGGTGCCGTAGACCTGGCCGGCATCGGTCACGCCGGCCTCGCCGCTGGCCAGGGCCAGACCGAAGTCGACGAGCTTGACCCGCACCCCCTGCCGCTCTTCTTGCTGGGGGAGCAGCATGACGTTGTTGGGCGACAGGTCCCGGTGCACGATCCCGGCGGCGTGGGCATGGGAGAGGCCGCGGGCGACCTGTGATGCGATGTGCAGCGCGCGCTCGGCGGGCCAGGGCACGCCGCGCAGGGCCGAGGTGAGCGGGACGCCGTGGAGCAGCTCCATGACGAGGTAGGGCCGGTCGTTGTGCACGCCGTAGTCGAAGACCTGCACGCAGCAGGGATGGGAGAGCCGGGCGAGGGCCGCGGCCTCGAGCCGGAAGCGCTCCTCGTGGGCGACCCCGTCCTCCGCGTGGCTGGTCGCGGCGAGCACCTTGACCGCCACCTCCCGATCGAGCGGGCGCTGCACGGCGACGAAGAGCGTGCCCTGGGCGCCGGAGCCCAGCGGGCGCACCAGCTCGTAGCGCTTGTCGATGACGTCGCCGGGACGGAGCGGACTCATGGCACCTCGAGCGCGCAGTCTAGCGCCAGTGCACCGGCGGGCAGGTGACAGACGGGGTCCGACCGCGCCGGACGGTCCGTGCATCCTGGCGACCGCTCGGGCGAAGGGATCGACCGCTCGGCGGTTTCGTGCGCTCAGCGCGGCGTGCACAGGCTCTGGTGAGCGCAGGCGCACCCCACGCCGGGATCGGAGACCGCATGAGACGACTGTACGCCCTGGGCGCGCACGGCGTGATCGCCTGCGTGCTGACCAGCGCGCTCGCCGCTGCCCTGCTGATCGGACGGGTGGCGCTGTCCGGGGGGCCACTCTTCCTCTTCCTGGGTTGGAACTTGATCCTCGCCTGGGTGCCCCTGCTCGCCGTGCTGCCGCTCGCCGCCCTGCGCGGGCCCTCCCTCCGCGATCGCCTGCTCGCCCTGCCCTTCCTCGGCGTGTGGCTCGCCTTCCTGCCCAACGCCCCCTACCTGCTGACCGATGTGCAGCACCTCGCCGAGCGCGCGCCGGTGCCGCTGTGGTGTGACGCCGTGCTGCTCGGCGCCTTCGCCGTGGCCGGGCTCACCCTCACTGCGGCCTCGGTCTACGCGTCATGGAGGGCCATCGCCCAGGTGTACACGCCCTTCCTCGCCCACGCGAGCCTCGTGGCTGTCGGTCCCCTGGTCGGGCTCGGCATGTACCTGGGCCGCTTCCTGCGCTGGAACTCGTGGGACCTCGTCACCCGTCCCGGCCTCGTCCTGGCCGACATCCTCGAGCGGGTGGTCGATCCCCTCGCCCACCCGCGCACCTGGGCCGTGACCGCGCTGGGGGCGGCGATCACCTGGGTCGCCTGGGCGTGCCTGGCGTCCGTGCGCGCAACGCCGCCATCCCGTGAGCTCGCCGACGACGCATGACGGCGCGGGCGCGATAGGCGCTCCCCCATGATCCTGCCTCTCACTGCGACCGCGCTCCGCCTGGACGGCCGCGTCGTGCGCCAGGAGCCCAAGGGCGACGTGGCCGACGCACTCCGGGAGCACCTGCTCACCCTGGTCCGCGGCGGCGTCGTCCTGCTCGGCCCCTTCGGCTCGGGCAAGTCCACCCTGTGCGCCCAGCTCGCCGAGCAGGGCCTCGAGGGGCTGCCGCCGCTGACCGTCATCCCGCTGCGGGTGGTCGCTCGCCACGCCGACATCGGCGAGGGCCTGCGCCTCGCGGTCGGAGCCCAGCGCCTCGCCGAGGCCCAGGCAGGGGAGCGGATCCTGCTGCTGGACGGCCTCGACGAGATCAGCACGACCGTCGGCGGAGATGGCAGCTTCCAGCGCCTCTTCGACGAGCTGCTCGACCGGGTCGGCCCCCGCTGGGTGCTCACCTGCAGGCCGGGCTGGTTCCGCACCCAGGTGGAGCACGATCCCGACCAGGTCGACTCCCTCACCCGGGCCGGCGTGGTCACCTGGGTGCTCGATCCCCTCCCCCTCGACGTCGTCCGCAGCACCATCGCCGCCATGCCCGACGGGCGCCGCCGGCTGATCTCGGTCGAGGGCATGCTGGAGCTGGCGACCTCGCCGGTGCTCTACCAGGCGACGCTCGCCGCCCTGCCCTTCATCGAGCCCGGCCGGCCGATCCACCCCTGGGGCGTGTTCGACGCCTGGATCCGCCACGCCCTGCGCACGGGTCCCCGCCACGACGAGGCCATCGTCGAGCTCGAGGATCTGGCGTGGGAGGCGTGGGAGTCCGCCGCGTACAGCCTCGAGGTGCCGCTGTTCTCGCCGAGCCGGATCGCGGCCGCCCGCCTGCCCGATCGCCTCCGCCAGGCGCTCCTCGTCAACGAGCTCACCGGCGGCCTGCGCTTCGGTCACCGCAGCGTCTACGAGTTCCTCCTGGCCTCCCGCATCGCCCCCCGCCTCGCCGAGAACCAGGGTCACGGTCCCGACGCCCTGTCCGGCCGCCGGCTCACCGACGCCATGCGCGCGTTCGTGGTCGGCCGCACCGGTCCCATGGGCGTGCGCTTCGACCGCCGCGCCGAGCGGGCGTGGATCCCCCGGGGCAACTTCATCGCTGGCGGCGAGCTCTCCCTCGACGAGCGCCCCCTGCGGATCGCCCACCTCGACGAGCCCTGCTGGGTCGCCCGCGTGCCGGTCACCCACGCGGAGTACGCCCGCTACATCGCCGCCCACCCCGAGGAGCGCGACCGGGTCGACGCCCACTACCTGCAGCACTGGGGCCCGGACCGCGCCCTGCCCGACGGCCTCGACGACGCGCCGATCTACAACCTCTGGCCGGAGGACGCCGACCGCTATGCCGCCTGGTACGCCGATCATCCCGAGCAGCCCGACTTCGGTGGAGCCCGCCTGCCCACCGCGGACGAGTGGGAGAAAGCCGCCCGGGGCATCGACGGCCGGCGCTGGTCCTGGGGCGACAACTGGCGGCCTGCGGCGGGCATCGTCGGCGAGCTGGGGGTGAACCGCCCCCTGGGCGTGCGGGCCTTCGGCGCGGCGGGTGAGGCAGCGCTGTACAGC
>CALATR010000362.1 GCA_937891875.1 uncultured Pseudomonadota bacterium
ACACCGAGCCCCCGGTCGACCGGATCTCCGACATGTGCACTGGCGTCATCCCGCTGGGACGCTCGGTCGAGGTGGTGGACGTGGATGTCACCGGGGTCTGGGCCAACGGCATGATCGTGCAGGACCCCCGCGGCGGTGCCCGCAACGCCGGCATCGCGGTGTTCTCCGGCGGCGCCCCCGGGGTGTCGGTCGGCGATCGGGTCGACGTGACCGGGGTCCTCGGCGACTACTTCGGCGAGCTGCAGATCGAGTCGACCTCCATCACCCGCATCGGCAGCGGCATGCGGGTCAGCCCGGTCGCCATGTCGTCCACGGTCGCTTCGACCGACCCCTACCAGGGCATGCTGGTCAAGGTCAGCGGCACGGTCACCGACACCGCGTACGACTGCACCATCGACGGGGCGGGCTGCACCGACACCAACCTGTGGGAGATTGGTGGCAGCAACGGGGTGGTCGTCTTCGACCGCATGTACGAGGACTCCCTGTGGACCTCCCACATCGGCGAGACCCCGGTCGTCGGCGTGCTCACCTGGCGCTGGGAGCGGGCCCGTCTCATGCCCCGCACGGCGGACGACTTCGGGCCTTGAACCTGATCAGTCGTCCGGCTCGTCCCCTTCGGGCCGCCCCGGTCGATCGCGGCCGACGCCGATGGCGAGACCGAGGCTCACCTGCCAGGTGACGGGCTCGGCGCCGAGGCGGTCCACCCTGCTCGTCAGCACGATGTCGGCGCTCGCGGGGCCGTCTGCGTCGGAGAGATCGGCCAGCATGCCGGTGACGCCCACCAGGCCGCTGAACCCGCCCCGATCGCCTGCGACGTAGCTGCCGTCGAGGGTCAGCGAGAACAAGGCGAGGGTGTCGTCCGCCTGCTGGGCCTGCAGGTTGAGGTGGCCGCCGACGAGGGGGCCGTTGGGGCCGGAGAACACGCTCGCGGCCCAGCCGCCCCGGGCGCCGACGCTGACCGCGAACGCGCGGTAGGTGCTGGTCCGCACGCCGAGGTACGCCGCGGGCCGCCAGGTGGTGCGCTCGGGGACGAGCTCGGCGGTGTTGAGGCGCAGGTCGTGGCTCAGCACCTCGAGGGCGAACACGGGGGCGCTTCGGCGAAGGCGGACGACCGTCCAGGGGATGGAGTTGTACGAGCTGATCCCGAGTCCGCGCCCGATGTCGATGGAGATGAGTCCAGCGCCGAGGCGCACCAGATCCCGGCCGTCCACCTCGCCTTGCTCGTCGGTCGGCACGGTGTCGCCGGGCAGGAAGAAGGCGATGGAGACGCCGTGGTCGGTGTGGGTCGCGCCTCCGATCCGGTCGGGCGGCGCGACCACGCCCACGTCGGCGTTCAGTCCCAGCAGGGCGTCGGTCGCGTGAGCTTGGGGGGCCAGGCCGAGCAGGAACATGAGCATGCGACAGTCTCGCACGCTATGCCTCGCCCTTCGCAGTCTTCCCTGGTGATGCATGGGCATGGGTGACACCCACGGCAGCCGCTTCGCTGCCACCGAGAGAGCCGCCGGACCGCACCCGAAGGTGCAGTCCAAGGGGCCGTTCGCGCACCCCTTCCTGCCGACCTGCCGGGAGGATCTCGACGCGCGCGGCTGGGACGAGGTCGACATCGTCATCGTCAGTGGCGACGCCTACGTCGATCACCCCGCGTTCGGGCCGGTGCTGATCGCCCGCTTCCTGGAGGGGCGCGGCTACCGGGTCGGCATCCTGCCCCAGCCGGACTGGCAGTCGGCGGAGCCGTTCATGGCGCTGGGCAAGCCCCGCCTGTTCTTCGGGATCTCCGCCGGAAATCTCGACTCGATGCTCAACCGCCTCACCGCCCAGAAGAAGAACCGGGCGGAGGACCAGTACAGCCCGGGCGGGCGCACCGGCTGCCGGCCCGACCGCGCGACCATGGCCTACGCCCAGCGCTGCCGTGAGGCCTACAAGGACGTGCCCGTCGTGCTTGGCGGCATCGAGGCCAGCCTGCGCCGCATCGCCCACTACGACTACTGGTCGGACAAGGTGCGGCGCTCCATCCTGCTCGACAGCAAGGCCGATCTGCTGGTCTTCGGCATGGGCGAGCGCCCCATCCTCGAGATCGCCCGCCGCCTGTCCGAAGGCGAGCCGGTGGGGGACATCCGCGACGTGCGCGGCACGGCCCACGTGCTCTCCGAGGCCGACACCCGCGAGGTCATCGGCGATACCTCCACGTCGGTGCGCGACGGCAAGCCCCTGCTGCTCCCCAGCTACGAGGAGGTCCGCAGCGACAAGCACGCCTACGCGCGCATGGCCAAGCTGTTCCAGCTGGAGACCAACCCCAAGAACGCCCGGGCGCTCCTGCAGCTGCACGGCAAGCGCGCGGTGTACTACAACCCGCCGGCGCTGCCGCTGGAGGACGACGCAGGCAAGGGGACCGGCGTCGCCATGGACGAGCTGTACGACCTGCCGTTCACCCGCACGCCCCACCCGATGTACGACGAGCCGATCCCGGCGTTCGAGACCGTCAAGCACTCGGTCGTCACCATGCGGGGCTGCTTCGGCGGCTGCACGTTCTGCTCCATCACCGAGCACGAGGGCCGGGTGATCCAGAGCCGCTCGGCGGACTCGGTCCTGCGGGAGATCCGCGAGATCCGGCGCATGGGCGACTTCCGCGGCACCATCACCGACCTCGGCGGCCCCACGGCCAACATGTACAAGATGAAGTGCAGCAAGCCGGAGGTGGAGGCCAAGTGCCGGCGGCTGTCCTGCGTGCACCCCTTCGTCTGTCCGAACCTGGGCACCGACCACGGCCCGGTGATCGACCTGATGAAGCAGGTCCGCGAAGAGGAAGGCGTGAAGCACGTCTTCATCGCCTCCGGCGTGCGCACCGACCTGGCCGAGCTGTCGCCGGAGTACGTCAGCGAGCTGGCCCGCCACCACGTCGGCGGTCACCTCTCGGTGGCTCCGGAGCACGTCAGCAAGAAGACCCTGTCGCACATGAAGAAGCCGCCCGTCGCTGCCTACGAGCGCTTCACCGCCATGTTCCGCCAGTGCTCCCAGGACGCCGGCAAGGAGCAGTACGAGATCCCCTACTTCATCAGCGGACACCCCGGCTGCGACATGGACGACATGATCGAGCTGGCGCTGTGGCTGAAGAAGGAGGGGTACAAGCCGCGGCAGGTGCAGGACTTCATCCCGACCCCGATGAGCATCGCGTCGGCGATGTACTGGACCGGCATCGACCCGCTGTCCGGCGAGGAGATCTACGTGGCGCGGGGCCTGCGCGAGAAGCGCATGCAGAAGGCGCTGCTGCTCTACTGGGACCCGACCCAGCACGAGCTCGCCCGCGAGGCCCTGCAGCAGGCTGGCCGCCAGGACCTGATCGGCAAGAGCCCGAGCCACCTGGTGCCGCCCGAGGAGAAGCGGGCGTGGAGGCAGAAGCGCCGCAAGCCGAGGAGGCCGCCGCGGTAGGGGGCGGTGGGTGACGGGGACTGGTCGATGGTCTGCGCGCGTCGAACCGCACCCTCACCACGAAGGCACGGAGGCACCGAGGGCCACGGAGAGGGGAAGCCAGGAGGCGGACCGAGCGCTGCTTCCGGGTTCGAGTTTTGATGCCTTCGAACACCAATTCCGGGCGAGCACTCCTCCTCTCGGCTGGAGCGGCACAGGTACCTCGAGCGAGAGGACGGGCCCCCGGCTGGAACCGCTCCTCAGGGGCCCTCTCCGCGCCAGCGAGCACGACTACACCGGGGGTCAGGACGAGAGGGGTTGCATCCTCCCGCGTGGAAGTCCAACCCCTCACGTCCTGACCCCGTGAGTCCGAGCCC
>CALATR010000363.1 GCA_937891875.1 uncultured Pseudomonadota bacterium
AATAACACAGGAGAGAATTCTAATACTAGATTAAAAAATAAACAACATAAAATAAAAAATAAAGGTTTGGAGCCCCGGGAGGGAGTTGAACCCACAACCTGCTGATTACAAATCAGCTGCTCTACCGATTGAGCTACGCCAGCGAGGGACTCACCGGGGGAGGACCCTGGGCCCCCTCACCGCAGCGCCCGCGTCCTTATGGAGCGCCGAGTGCGGTGTCAAGCCCGAGCGCCAGTTTCCCGCACTCACGATCCGGGCTCGGTGAGCGCACCGGCTGAACGCGGAGTTTCGAGCGCGAGGACCTCGACGCGGACATCATCGACGAGGCGACCGTCGAGGGTCGTCCTGATCCTCTGGGGGACGGGAACCACGGCATCCGCCGCCAGCCCCTCCAGCTCGCGGGTCAGCACGCCGTCTGCGGTGCCGAGCGACAGGCGGGTGACCCTTCCGGTCTCGGGCTGGAGGAACAGCTCGGCGAAGGCTCCCCCCTGGTCGCGCTCACCATAGACGTACCGCACGCCCTCCGGCCCCTCGCCCATCGGTCGGGCGAGCACGAGCTCCCGCCGCTCTACCAGGGCCTGGGGGAGGACCAGCGCGGCCCGGAGGACCTGTTCGGGCGCGAGCTGATCGGTGAGCTCACGGACACGGTGCACGTCGGCCGGCACCCAGTCCTCACCGCTGGCCCGCTCCGCCACGCCGTCCCTGAGCCGCACGCGGACCACGACATCGCCCGTGGTCGCGTCCTGGACCGACACGGCGACCTCCCCTGCCCTGCGCACATACACGTGCCGAAGCTCGCGACCGTCGGGGAGCGTGCGGAGGTAGCGGAAGACGAGCTCGTCCGCGGAGGCGACCCGCTCGAGCCCATCGAGGGGACCGTTCGCGCGGCGCGCGGAGACCCGCAGCGCCGCGGGAGACAGCAGCGTCCTGGCCGAAGGGCCCGCAACAAAGGCGCTGTGCGGCTGTCCGGTGACCTGGGTCAGCTGCCCGGCCACGCTGGACGCCTGAGCCCGGTCCGGAACCCTGACCACCACGTGCCACTGCCAACCCTGACTGTGGGCGTAGGTCCTGTGGATCTCCGCACGATGACCGGCCTGGCGGACCCGCTGGGCATGCCTTGCGGCCTCGGCTCGGGTCGGGAACACCGGGCCCTCCACCGTCGCGACCGCGCGCTGCGACCCCGAGTCGACCACCGGTGGCTGCACGGAGGCGAGCTCCGTGGCCGAGGCGATCGTCGGGGCGCCGCCCAGGGCGAGCAGGAGCAGCATGGCGAGGGTGCGGCGCAGTTCGGCCTCCGTAGGGACCCACCGGGATAGTGCATCCGCTCCAGAGGATCCAATGGGCATGAACGAAGCGGAGCTCGAGCGCGTCGTCGGTGACCTGCAGGAGCTCGTCGGCGAGCCGATGACCGGCGCCTGGCAGCACCGGCGGGATCGGATCGTCCTGCGCCTGGGTCCAGCGTTGCTGCTCTTCGTCCCGCGGGGCCCGTTCGCTCGGGTCCACACCATCGGCCAGAAGTCCCGCAACCCGGCGAACCCGTTCAGCTTCCAGGGCGCCTGCCGGGCCCACCTGCGCACGCCGCTGCGGGGGGTGACCAAGCAGCCCCACGATCGCGTGGTCGACTTCGACTTCGGGGAGCATCGCCTGCACCTGCGGCTCACCGGTCGCTCGGGCGGGCTCTGGATCCTGCGCGGCGAAGAGATCGTCGCCGCCTATGACGGCCCGGCGCCGACGGCCCTCCCTCCCCTGCCGCCTCCACCCGACGCCCCCCGCCACAGCGAGCCACGCTTCGAGCCCGCCGCGGGGGAGAGCTGGGACCGGGCGGCCGCGCGCTTCTTCAACCGCAAGGAGGCCGAGCATCGCCGTCAGGAGCGCCGGAGACTGCTGGGACGGCGCCTGCGCACGCGCCTGCAGCGCGAAGGACGACTGCTGCAGGCCCTCGGGGAGGATCTCGAGAAGGCCGAAGGTGCGCCCGAGGCCCGCCGTCGCGCGGACGCCGTCGCAGCCGTGATGCACACCCTGTCCCGTGGGCAGAGCCAGGTGGTCGCGGACGACCTGGAGGAGCCCGGCAAGACCCACACCATCTCACTCGACCCCAGGCGTTCGCCCGGCGAGAACCTCGAGCGGCTGTACGGTCGGGCCCGGCGCCTGGAGCGCATGGGCGACCGCGTGCTGGAGCACATGGAGCAGGTCGAGCAGCGCATCGGCGCGATCGAGGCCGCGCTGGCGGTAGTCGACGACGCGGACGACGCGACGCTGGGGCGCCTGGAGGAACTGGCTCCCCCAGAGCGCCGCGGGCGCCCGATCTCGCACGACGACCCCTGGCACACCTGGCTGGGCCCCCACGATCAGCGCGTGCTGGTCGGGCGCAATGCGAAAGGCAACCGCCGGCTGACGTTCCAGCGCGCCCGCGGCGACGACGTCTGGATGCACGTGCGCTCCCGCCCTGGTGCCCACGTGCTGGTGCCGCTGGCGAAGGGACGCACCGCCGATCTGGACCTGCTCCTCGCCGCCGCCCAGATCACCCTGCTGCATGCCGGCGTCGCGGTCGGTGTGAAGGCAGACGTGCAGTACACGAAGGCCCGCAACATCCGCAGCATCAAGGGTGCGGACGACGGCAAGGTCATGGTCCTCGACGAGCGCGTCCTGCACGTGGAGCGCGACCCGGGGGCGCTGGTGGGCTGGCGGCGGGCGGACCAGGACGTCTTCGACGCGGACGCGCTCGCCGCGGCGAGCTCCCCCCGCGCGGGCTGAGCGGTCAGACTTGTCCGGCGACCGTTCGATCGTACATTCGGGGTGACAACGACTCCCCGATCCCGGTGTCGGGCTGCGCTCCTCGAGACCCCGCCCGAGCCGATGCGACCGAGACACCCATGAATCCGTACCGCGTGCTCGGCGTCTCGAAGTCCGCCGACGACGCCACCATCAAGAAGGCCTACAAGGACCTGGCCAAGAAGTACCACCCCGACCTGAACAAGGACGA
>CALATR010000364.1 GCA_937891875.1 uncultured Pseudomonadota bacterium
AGACCGCGGGACCCAGAAGCACTTCCTGGTGCGGGACAGCGCGGACATCGGGCTGTGGCAGCTCGACGTCACGTCGCTCGGCGATGAGGGCGAGACCCGCGAGGACACCTTCACCCTCAACCTCTGGCGTGCAGCCACGGAAGACGAAGAGGCCGATCCCGACGCCGAGGTCGAGGAGTAGGGGGCAGCGCAGGCGGACAGGGCGGTGACGCCGCTGTAGCCGCTACCCTCGCTTGCTCCGCATCGCGCGCACGACCTTCACCGGCGTGCCGTCGGGGGCCTCTCCGCCAAGCAGGCGGGCGTACTCGGGGGTCTCCCTGCCGACCAGCGCGACCCGGCCCTCCCCGTCGTGGTGGGTGCCCCAGCCGTAGCGGCGTCCGAGGTCGGATGCGCGCAGGCAGGCCTGGCCCTTGGAGAAGAAGGTGGCGCGCGCGTCGTCGCGCTCGGCGGCGGGGATCTCCTTGCGATCGGCGAACACGCCGAAGATCACCGCGTCGGAGTCGCGGCTGTAGGGCGCGTCGGCGAGGGCCCGGTAGGTGAGCATCGCTACGCTGGGCGTCTTCCGCTCGGGGGGCACGGTGCCGACCTCGGCCGGGCAGTCCTCGGCGACCGCGATGAACGTGTGGACGTAGTTGGTCGTGTGCACGGGCACCTCCACCGGGTCCGTACGTCGCGGCGGTGCGCGCGCCTTGAACAAACCCGACGCCGGTGGGGAAACAGATCGCGATCCGCCGCGCTACCCTGTGCCCTTCCCGGAGGCTCCATGCCCGTGTCCATCACCGTCAACGGCGTCGCCCACGAGGTCGACGCGCCCGAAGAGCTCCCGCTCCTGTGGGCGCTGCGCGATCACCTGGGACTGACCGGCACCAAGTACGGCTGCGGCATCGGCCAGTGCTGGTCGTGCACCGTGCTCATCGACGGTGCGCCCATGGCCTCGTGCTCGACGTCGCTGGGGAGCGCTTCGGGCAAGGCGATCACCACCATCGAGGGCGCCGAGGCCGCCGGCATGGGCGATCTGCAGGACGCCTGGGTCGCCCACGGTGTGCCCCAGTGCGGCTACTGCCAGCCCGGCCAGATCCTCAAGGCCGGCGCCCTGCTCGCCGCGGAGCGCAACCCCGATGATGCCGCCATCGACGCCGCCATGAAGCCGGTGCTCTGCCGCTGTGGCACCTACGCGCGCATCCGGGCCGCGGTGAAGTCCGCCGCGGGGGGTCGGGCATGAGCGCGACCCGCCGCACCTTCCTCAAGCTCTCCGCTGCCGGCGCGGCCGCCCTGGTCCTGGGCTGCGTGCCCGCTGCGGAGCCGACCGTCGCCGACCCCGATCCGGTGCCGACCCCGCGCACCCTCGACGCCCATGGCCGGCCCATCGGCTCCGGACCTCCCGCGCCTGCCGACGGGGGCACCGAGCTGTCCGCCTGGATCGCCGTGCACACCGACGAGACCGTCACCATCACCGTGCCCGAGGCCGAGATGGGGCAGGGGAGCACCCACGCCCTGGCCCTCGTGGTCGCCGACGAGCTCGAGGTCCCGTTCGATCGCGTCCGGGTGCGCCTGGCCGACGCCGACGCCCGCTTCGGCAACCAGTCGACCGGGGGCAGCTCGTCCATCCGCACCGGGCACGACGACACCCGGGCGCTGGCCGCCGCCGCGCGCGAGATGCTGGTCGCCGCCGCCGCCGCCCGGTGGGAGGTGCAGCCCAGCGCGTGCTCCGCCGCCGACGGTGCGGTCACCCACGGGTCCGAGACCCTGACCTATGGGGCGCTCGCCGTGGAGGCCGCCGCGCTGCCCGTGCCCGAGAAGCCGCTCGTCAAGCCCGCTTCCGAGCGCAGGCTCTCCGACGCACCCCGCTGGGACCTGCGCCCCAAGGTGGAGGGCAGCGCCACCTTCGGCCTCGACGTGCGCGTGCCGGACATGGTGTTTGCCGCGGTGGCCCGCCCGCCCGTGCTCGGTCAGACGCTGGTCGACCCAGGCGACGACAGCGCCGCCCGCGCCGTGCCCGGCGTCGTCGATGTGGTCCATGGGGACGGCTTTGTCGCGGTGCTCGCCCGGGACACGTGGAGCGCCTTCAAGGGGAGGGACGCCCTGAAGCCCACCTGGGAGGGCGGTCACCCCGACCTCGACAACGCCGCCATCCGCGCCGCGTGCGAGCAGGCGTTGCCCGGGGCTGCCCAGGTGCGCTCCGACGGGGATGTCGACCGCGC
>CALATR010000365.1 GCA_937891875.1 uncultured Pseudomonadota bacterium
GTGGCGAAGTCGCTGACCTCCACCGAGACCTTGAGCAGCCTGCCGTCGGGCGCCTTGGCCGCGACGATGCAGCGGTCTCCCCTGGGCAGATCCATGCGCACCTTGTCCCAGCCCTGGCTGGTGCGTGCGCTGTCGCAGCTGACGTGCACCTTGGCGCGCTGACCGTGCGCCACCCGGAACAGCACGGACACGTCGCGCGGATCCCGGCGGTCGAGGATGGTGCCGTCGGGGTCGGGCTGGCGCTCCACCCGATCGGGAGGGGTCTCGCCGGGGATGGAGTCGGCATCGCTGTCGAGCAGGTCGGGCTGCTCGGGTGTGAACACGTCGGGCGCGGGCACCGCGACGTCGGGCCCCGCAGGATCGGGCACGACCGGGCCGGGGGCCAGTGCATCGCGCAGCCGGGGAGGGCCGTCCGGGCCGCCGTCATCATCGGAGAGCAGGTAGGCGATGAACAGTCCGCCCAGGATCAGCAGGCCGATGACCGCACCACCCCACACCAGGGCCACGCGCTTGTCGAACGCCCCGAACGGAATGGAAAACGCAGACTTCGGCGGAGACGCCGCCACGCCGGTGTCCGAGTCCTCCGCGTCCTCGTCCTGCTGGCCCTGCAGGAATCCGGGCGGCAGGGTCGGCGGGCGCTTCTTCATCGCCGTCGCGGGCGGCCCGATGTCGACCGGCATGCTCTCGGGCGGCCGCCGCGCGCTGGTCCGCACGCGCATGCCCTCCTCGGGATCCCAGGTGGCCTCCTGGGTCACGTCGTCCTCGGAGCGCTCGACCACCAGCTCCTCGTCCTCCGAGTGTGGTCCCACCGGGGTCTGCTCGGCGGTCACCGGGTCGGGACGCGGACGGGGCGGGGGCGGGCCGGGCTCGGCCAGGGCGCGCAGCACGCCGGGATCGCTGGTGTCGTCGAGCACGACCTCCGGGGTGGACCGCGCCCGCGACGTCGCGACCGCCCCCAGCTCGGGCACGGCCTGCTGGGCCCACTCGGTGAGTCCCTGGCCGCCCGTCGCCCAGCCGACCGAGCGCAGTCCGGCCGGCACCGCCGACAGCGGGGGTCGCTCCGCCGGGGCCCAGGCGAGCATGTGGCGGATCCACTGGCCGTAGCGATCCGACAGCACCGGGCCGGGCCGGCTCATCGCGCGAATGAGGGCTCGCCGGACCAGGACCTCGTGGGCGCCGGCGTCCGTGGCGGGCGCGGGGGTCGTGCCACCGAGGAGCGCGGCCAGCAGCACGCCGAGCCGGTAGACCGCGCCGGGCTCGATCTGGTCGGGGTGGGGAGGGCGCATGGAGGGATCGGGCGGGAATGGTCCTGCAAAGCCCAGGATCCGCACGTGGCCATCCGCCTGGATCAGCAGGTCGGAGGGCTCGGGACCGGGGTGGTGCAGGCCGGGGCCACCGAGCGCGAGCAGGACCTCGGCGGCCTGGGCGACCAGCTCGGCCGCGGCGCGCGCGGACAGGCCGCCGGCGTCCTCGCGGCTGGTGATGTGCACGAGGCCGATGCCATCGACCCGCTCGTAGCACCAGGCGATGCGCCCCTCGTGCTCGACGACCTGGATGAGCCGCACCACGCCCGGATGGCGCAGGGTCATCGCGACCCGGGAAGACTTGCGGGCACGACCCAGCGCATCCCCGGCCACCGATCGGGGGCCGAGGAGCACAGTGACCGGCTGCTTCTCACCGGACGGGAGGGTCAACATCCCGTCGTGAGCGGCTCCCTGCCACGCTGGCCTTGGTCCCGAAAGCACCAGCACCGGGCACTCCCTCCACTGTCACTACGGGCCGTCATACCGCGGATGGGCTATCCGAAGGTGCCCGAATGGTCCCGGAGATTCCGACGTCACCCCGATCGCCCATCGCCGAGGCTCCCGTCCTGCGGTCGATCCTCGAGGCGGCCGGGCGACCGGCCCTCGCCCTGCGAGGCCGTGAAGATCCGCGTCGAAAGCAGGACGGCAGCATCGTCACCACGGCTGACCTCCAGGCGCAGGAGATCATCGCCGAAGCCCTGACACGTTCCTTTCCCGGCATCCCGATCGTCGGCGAGGAGGGCGGACTCGACGAAGACCCCGGGGCGGGCGCGCGCTTCTACGTCGACCCGATCGACGGAACCAGCGCCTACGTGGAAGGCCTCGCCTACTGGGGCCCCACCGTCGGCCTCGTCGACGGGGACGAGGCGGTCCTGGGCGGCCTGTACCTGCCCCGCCTCGACACCTTCTACGTGGCCCGCCGCGGCCAGGGCGCGTGGGTCGACGGCCTCCGCCTGCTCCCCGAGCCCATCGAGACGCTCCACAGCCGGGACGTGCTCTACGTGCCCTCGCACTTCCACCGCGTCGGCCCGTTCCAGTTCAAGGGCAAGACCCGCTCCCTCGGCTCCACCGCGGTGCACCTGGCACAGGTCGCCAGCGGCAGCGGCGTGGGCGCGATCATCGGGCGGTGGTCGCCATGGGACGTCGTCTGTGGTCTGTTGCTCGTTGAAGAGGCGAACCGGGTGATTACCGATCTGGCGGGACGGTCCTGGGGCCCCCTGTCGGCGACCCTCGTCGGCACGGATTCCCCCGACACCGCGCCCTTCCTGGTCGGAGACCCGTCCACCGTCGAACATCTGGCCGACCTGCTCGCTCCGCTTCGACACAGCCGTACATCGAGCGCCTGACCCCGCCGGCACCGCCCCGGTCAGGCCGACCCCCTCGAGAGACGACATGCACGATCCCAACGACCCGCGCACCGAGTCCCCCGAAGCCTCCGAGGAGGAGGTGGAGGAGGAAGAGCCCATCGGCGAGGACGAGCTCGACGAAGCCGACGGTGATGGCGAGGACGAGGAGTCGACCGCCGTCGCGCCGCGCAAGCCGCTCAAGATGCCGACCATCAAGCCCCCGCCGCGGGGCATGTCGAGCAAGAAGGACCTTCTCTCCTACTATCTCGCCCAGGTGCGCCGCTACCCGCTGCTCACCCCGGAGCAGGAGAAGGAGTACGCGGTCGCCTACCGGGAGCACGGCGATCCCCGCGCCGCCGAGGCCCTCGTCACCGCAAACCTGCGCCTGGTCATCAAGATCGCGTTCCAGTACCACCGCCAGTGGGCGAACGTGCTGGACCTCATCCAGGAGGGCAACGTCGGCCTCGTCGAGGCGCTCTCCCGCTACGATCCCTACCGGGAGATCCGCTTCTCCAGCTACGCTCAGTACTGGATCCGGGCGATGATCCTACGCTTTCTGCTGGACAACTTCCGGCTGGTGCGCCTCGGCTCGACCCGGGCCGGCCGCAAGCTCTTCTTCCAGCTGCAGAAGGAGCGCGAGCGCCTCATCCAGGAGGGCGTCAACCCGACCCACCGGGTGCTCGCGGAACGCCTCGGCGTGCCCGAGTCCGAGGTGGACGCGGTCGACATGCACATGCGCGCCCCCGCCCTGTCGCTGCACGGCCCCGCCGGCGACGACGAGGACGGCCGCAGCCTGGCCGAGGTCGTGCCCGAGAAGGGGCGGATCACCCCCGAGACCGAGGCCGGCCGCAACGAGCTGGGCGCCCTGGTCAAGGAGAAGCTGGACGTCTTCGCCGCAGGCCTCACCGACGACCGTGAGCGCGCCATCTGGGACCAGCGCATGGTCGCGGTGAGCCCGGTCAGCCTGTCCGACCTGGGCAAGGAGTTCGGCGTCAGCAAGGAGCGCATCCGCCAGGTCGAGGCCCGCATCAAGAAGCGCCTGCGCGCCTTCCTCGAGGCCGAGCTGGGCGACGAGATCGACTTCGAGTTCAACGTCGGGAGCTGAGCGGGGCCGATGCCTCCACGGGGATGTCCAGATCACCGGTGGCGCGGCGGCGGGCGGCACGGTCCTCGAACGACGACATGCCGCCTCCTATCCCTCCCGCCCTAGACCGTAGGTCCATCCAGGGACTCGGTCACCTCGCCGCCGCGGCCGATCACCATGCCGGCGAGCTGGGCGATGAGGGGGGCGCGCACGGTCACTCGGGGGCGACGGCTGCGGGGCACGCCGCGGAGCAGTCCGGCACGCACGAGGCTGCCGTCACTGCCGACCTCGAGAGGCAGGGTGCCGCTGCGGGCGACGTCCTCGAGACGCTCGGCGAGGGAGCCGTCGGCAGCGACGATGTCGACCGCGGCACGGAGCTCGTCGGCGAGAGGGCCGATCGCGCGCCACACCGCCTCCTGGGTCACCGGGAACTCGCCCTCGGCCTCCGCGTGGATGCCGACCGCGTGCAGCAGCGCGGGAACGCCGCCGACCAGTGCAGAAGCGAGACCGATCTTCGCGAGGTCGCCCTCGTCCGCGTACTCGCACAGGGCGGTGACCGCCTCGTCCACGGCGAGATCGGGCAGCACCACCCGCTCGACGTGCTCCATGCCCACGCGCGGCAGGGTGGCTGACCCGGCAAAGAGCATGTTGAAGCTGGCGTCTGCGCCGTAGGTCTCCTGGTGGTCCTTGAGCACGCCCATGAGCTCGCGCAGGGTGTCGAGGTCGAGGTGCTCGGTGCCGTGGAGCAGGAGCGCCCGGCGGGGACCACCGACCGTGCGGGCCAGGAGCTCGGTGAGGATCTTGCGGAAGCCGGCCTTCTTCATGGGCTGGGTCGCGGGGCCCTCGAGGTCGAGGTGGCAGGCCTCGACGACGCAGCGGAGCAGGAAGTCCCAGGTCTCGTGGACCGCGCGGCCGTGCACGACGCCCAGCGGCACGACGCGGGCGGCAACCCGGGGGCGCCCCACCTGCAGGTCGACCGACAGCTCGTCCAGGAAGCGATCGGGCCGGCTCCACCGGGGCGTGAGCAGGGCGACCGGCACCTGGCGCCGCAGCAGCACCCGGACCTTCCTCGTGGCGCGCGCGCGGGCGGCGTCTTCGAGGTAGGGCTGATCCGGGTCGAAGCACCCGTTTCGCTTTGCGCGCAGCAGGTGCAGGCGGCGGTCCAGGCGGTTCATGCGCTCTCCGTCGGGTTCGGCTCCTCTATGCTAGCGCCATGTCATCCGAAATGCGGCCAGCCTCGATCCCCAGCGCCAACAATCCCCGCCTG
Organism: uncultured Pseudomonadota bacterium; assembly: GCA_937891875.1. Classification (GTDB taxonomy): domain Bacteria; phylum Myxococcota_A; class UBA796; order UBA796; genus REDI01. Next base: position 5,002 of record CALATR010000365.1, read on the forward strand.
CTCACCCGCACCGTGAGCTGGCTGGCTCGTGGTGTACGCACCTCTCGCGCTCTACAGGAGATCCTGGGGGTCGAGCTGCGTACAGTCCAGTACTACCTTCAGGCAGCCGAGTGGATGGGACTGCTGGAGGACGGCCCGGAGCACCTGCTGACCCCGCTGGGCCTGGAGCTCGTCTTCGGCGGAGATCCGCAGGCGAGCTACGCGAAGGCCGTCTGGGCGCAGCCCTTCGTGCGGGAGCTGCTCACCGGCCGCGGCTCCGCCCCCCCGCCCATCGAGGACATCGTCGTCGCCATCGCCCGCGCCGAGCCCGACCTCGCGCCCGCCACCGTGCGCCGCCGCGCCTCCTCGGTCCGCTCGCTCATGCAGCCCGCACTGGAGCGCCGCGGACGTCCCCACCCCGACGACCCCCAGCTGGCCCTGCCCCTCGCGCCGCCGGCCGACGTCGCGCCCCACCACCTGCAGCCGGGCCCCGCCCGCGACGCCGATCCCGACGTGTTCCGCTGGGTCTACGAGGCGCTCCTCGACCACGGCGAGCTGACCCTGGGCCAGCTGCGCGGCCTCCTCGACAAGGCCGGCGTCTCCGACCTGCCCATCGGCGGCTACGTCGACCTGCTGCTCGCCCGCGGCGACGCCCGACGCCTCGGCGAGCGCCTGGTCGCCACCTCGGGGGGCGTGTCCCGACGCCAGGCCGCGAGCTCCACCACCGGGATCATCCTGTCCCACGCCCGCTATCGGCAGTGGCTCGACGACGTGCGCCGGTCGGCGCTCGGCGACCGGGAGGCCGAGATCCGGATGAACCAGGTGGAACGCACGTTCCGCGCCTGGGACCAGCGCCTGCTCGGCGGGCCCGCGGAGGCGTCCACCCTCGACGAACGCCTCGGCCGCGTGCTCCTCGACCGCGGCATAGACGGCTTCCCGATCAGCGGCGACGCCGGTCCCCCGCTCGAGCCGGTCGAACGCAGCTTCCTGGACGCCTGGGAGGAGCCCGACCTCATCCTCGCCCTGCCCCCCACGCTCGCCGTGCTCCAGGGCGGCCTGCCCGCGGTCAACGCTCGCTTCAAGAGCGCACGTACCGGGGCCTCCGAGGTCGGCGCGCCCGACGTCGCGACCCGCCCCTCGCTGGTGCACGGGGCACTGCTCCACCCCGGTGAGCCCCGCCCCCGCAGCGTTCCCGACGTGGTCAGCCTGCGCCAGCGGGTGCTGATGAACGCCCCCTACATCGCGCTGGTGTCCGCGGTGCTGCTGCTCCACCGCACCAGCCCGGAGACGCTGTCGCTGCAGAAGCGACGGGGCAAGTGGAAGATCCTGCGGAGAGGCCGTCCGCTCGGCGATGCGCTGATCCTGCTCGACGCCTTCGCCGAGTCCCGCGGCTGGGTGCCCTGTCGCCGGGTCAGCGGCGGCCTCACCCTCGATCCGCTGCTCGCCGGGCTCGAGGTCATCGGCATCGCCCACGTGCTCGGCGACGTGGCCGTGCTCGCCGAGCGCCTCTTCCACAGCCTGCGCACCGATCCCGAGGAGATGGAGGTGCACGCGCTGCTGCTGCCCCTCGCGGATGCGCTGGAGGCGTTCCTGCTCGACGTCGAGCCCCTGGAAGAGCCTTCGTGAGCGAGCGTGTGCTGCCGATCTTCGTGTACGGGACGCTCAAGTCGGGGGAGAGCCACAGCGGCATGCTCCGAGGCCTGGGCCGGCAGGAAGCGCGCGTTCGAGGCCGAATCTACCACCTGCCCGCCGGCTATCCGGCGATCCGCCTCGGTGGCCCCGACGACGTCATCGGCGAGCTGGTCGATCCGCCGGACCCCCGCCTGCTGACCCTGCTCGACGGGTACGAGGGCGTCAGTGAGGGCCTCTACCAGCGGGTCGTCGTGCAGTGCATCCTCGGGCTGACCACCGTGCCCGCCTGGGCCTGGGTCATGGACGATCCGGTCGCCAGGGGCGGCCGGCACCTGCCCGGCGGCGTGTGGACGTCGCAGCGGAGGCGGTGGTGAGCGACGCCTTCGAGAGCTTGATCGGTGGGTGCGCGGCGATGGAGCGGCTGCGTGACCGGGCCCGCCGGATCGCCGAGACGCCGCTTCCGGTGCTGATCAAGGGCGAGACGGGCACCGGCAAGGAGGTGCTCGCCCGGGCCGTGCACGACGCATCCGGCCGCCGGGGGGCCTTCGTCGCGGTCGACTGCGCCGCCCTGACCCCGAGCCTGGTCGAGAGCGAGCTGTTCGGCCACGTCCGCGGGGCGTTCACCGGGGCTGCCCGCGACCGGGACGGCCTCGTCGCTGCGGCCCGGGACGGCACCCTGTTCCTCGACGAGATCGCCGAGCTCCCCCGCGCCCTGCAGACCCGCCTGCTGCGCCTCGTGCAGGAGGGCACCTGGCGACCGGTCGGCGCCGACGCCCACGAACGCGCCGACGTGCGCATCGTCGCCGCCACCTGGAAGGACCTGCAGGGCGAGGTGCGCGAGGGCCGCTTCCGCGAAGACCTGTACCACCGCCTCGCCGTCGTCGAGCTCGAGCTGCCGGCCCTGCGCGACCGCGGCGAGGACGTGCGCCTGCTCGCCGAGCACTTCCTGCACACCGAGTCCAAGCGCCTCGGCCGCACGCCGCCCAAGCTGTCCCACCGCCTGTTCAATCACCTCGACAAGCTCTCCTGGCCGGGCAACGTCCGCGAGCTGCGCCACGCCATGGCCTACCTGGCGGTGGTGCCCCAGGGTGCCCGCGTCGACATCGACGACTTGCCCCCGCGCCTGCGCCGCCTCACCGCGGCCCCCGTGCTCGGACCCGACGTGCGCACCGACCTGCCGTACCTGGAGGCGCGCCGCGTGTGGTTGGATGCCTTTCAGGCCCGCTACGTCCAGGCTCTCTTGGACGAACACGGCGGTAACGTGTCCGCCGCCGCGCGCGCGGCAGGGCTCGACCGCCGCACCATCCAGCGCATCCGCGGCCGCCTCCTCGACGCCGACGGACAGGACGACGACTGATGGACGAGATCACCAACGTCATTCCCCAGGCACGGCGGCTCACCCTGCGCCGCATGCGGATCCGGGTCGAGACCGGCGCGTCCGCGGGCGCCGAGGTCACGACCGACCGCGACATCGTGCGCATGGGCAGCAACCCGCACAACGATCTGGTCGTGCAGGACGACACCGTCAGCCGCAGCCACGCCGAGATCGTCCGCATGGAGGACGGGGTGCTGCTGCGCGACCTCGGCTCGACGAATGGCACGTTCGTCGGCCCCATCCGCGTGCGCGAGGTCTACCTGCCCGAGACCCAGCGCTTCCGCATCGGACGCACCGAGATCACCTTCGAGTCCCTCGATGAGGTCGTCGACATCGTACCCAGCGAGGACGATCGCCTGGAGGGGCTGGTCGGACGATCGGTCGCCATGCGGGCCGTCTTCGCCGTCATCGAGCGGGTCGCTCCGACCGACCTGACGGTGTTGATCACGGGCGAGACCGGGACCGGCAAGGAGCTCGTCAGCCGCGCCATGCACGCCCGCTCCCCGCGCCGGGATGGACCCTTCGAGGTGTTCGACTGCGGCGCCGTCGCCAGCTCGCTGGTGGAGGCCGAGCTGTTCGGCCACGAGCGCGGCGCGTTCACCGGCGCCCACCAGGGTCGACCGGGTGTCTTCGAGCGTGCCCACCGCGGCACGGTCTTCCTCGACGAGCTCGGCGAGCTCCCCCTGCCCGTCCAGGCCGCCCTGCTCCGGGTCCTGGAGCAGCGGGAGGTGCGCCGGGTGGGCGGTCGCGACGTCAAGCCGGTCGACGTGCGGGTCGTCGCTGCGACCAACCGGGATCTCGCCGCCGAGGTCGAGGCCGGACGCTTCCGCCGTGACCTGTACTACCGCCTCGCCGTGGTCGAGCTCCAGCTGCCCCCGCTGCGATCCCGCCTGGAGGACCTGCCGCTCCTCATTCCCCACCTGCTGGCGACCGCCGGCTTCGACCACCCGGTCAAGGACGTCTCCGACGAGGTCGCCGAGGCCTTCGAGGCCTGGCGCTGGCCGGGCAACGTGCGCGAGCTGCGCAACGTGCTCCTGCGCGCCATCCCGTTCAGCGCTGGCTCCACCCTGACACTCGACGCGCTCCCCGAGGCGCTGCAGGAGGCGACGCCCGCCACCCCCATCGCGACCGAGGGGGAGGATGGCGCTGGCTTGCCCCTCCCTGGCCCCGACGAGCAGTTCCACGAGGCCAAGGACCGCATCCTGGAGGCGTTCGAACGGCACTATCTGGAGACGCTGATGGAACGCGCCGGCGGGAACCTCTCGCGCGCCGCCCGCCTCGCTGGAGTCGACCGAAAGACGGTCTCGCGCCTGCTGAAGCGGCACGACATCCGGTAGTCAGGCGCTCTGTGCCGCGTTGACTGCATCGCAGACGCGGTGCTACGGTCCGGTCGACCCGTGCCGTGCGCGGGAGCGGAGGTTTCATGTCGTCGGATGCCGACCGACTCCAGGAGCTGCATGCCGACCTCGAGGCAGCCCTCGAAGAGCGGATCACGCAGCTGTTGTCCACGGTGAAGGCCGCCCAGATGGTCTCTGCGAGCATCGCAGCGACCAACGCCGACATCCATCGGAACGAGCACCTCAAGTCGTCGTTGGAGGCCGAGCTCGCCCCGCTGCAGAAGCAGAAGAAGGGCCTGGAGTCGGACAACACGAAGCTCCAGAAGAAGGCCGATCAGCTCAAGCAGCAGATCGAGTCGCTGCGTGAGCAGCGCAAGGAGCTCGTGGGCCAGGTCAAGGGGCTCGCCGCGCAGGCCAAGTCGGCCGGCAAGGGGTAGCCGTGCAGCTCGGCGACGATGAGATCTTCACTGCGGTCGAGGAGCTGGACGCCACCCTGGCCGCGGCCCGGGCCGCGCTCGAGACGCTGGCAGCCTCGCACCTGTCCTTCGCGGCCCAGCTGCGCGTGCACAAGGCCTCGACCGAGCGCGCCCGCGCCTGGTTCGCCGAGAATGCAGGCGAGGCGATGGCCAGCTGGCGCCGTCCCCTGGCCGGCCTGGTGGGCGGACGTCCGGACGAGACGGACGAGATCCTGCGCCACACCCTGGGCAGCGCGTCGATCCCCATCGACGTCGGTCCCGAGGGCGGCGACGCCACCGACGGTCTGCTCTCCGCGGACGGGCTCGGGGTCGAGGGTCTGAACCTCTCGGCGGACCTGGACGATGACCTCGTCGACGTCGACAGCCTCGTGCAGTTCACGGACGAGGACGAGATCATCGCCACCACGGCGGAGACGACGGACGAGTCCGACGAGGAACCCGACCTCGTCGAGGTGGAGGTCGAGCTCGAAGAGGCCGGAGACGAGGCGGAGGACGACGGCCTGGTCGAGGCCTCGGATGCGCTGGTCGAGTTCGAGGAGCTCGACGCCGAGTCGGGTCTCGTCGACGACGACGAGGACTTCGTGGACAGCGAGGAGGACGACTCCGCCCGCTACGTGGTCTACGAGGAGTCCGGCGAGGAGCCCGAGGAGGTCCTCATCGGCCTCGACGAAGCCGACAGCATGGGCGACGACCCGCTGCTGTCCGGCGACGACTTCGGCGGCGTGGCCGAGGAGTCACCCGGCGACCCCGACTCTGGCGCGGACATGAGCCAGCTGGTCGACTTCACCGAGGCGGACGACCTCGTCACCCTGGGCGGCGAGGACGACTCCTTCGCGCTCGAGGAGGACGTGCCGTCCATCGAGCCCGAGGAGGACGACGACCTGCCCCGCGAGGACACCGAGGACGTCACCGGGGACAGCACCCTGGTCGCCGACCTCGAGAGCCTCGTGCGACTCAAGGACATGATCGCCGAGGACGACGGCTCCGGCGCGGCCCACGGCGGCGAGCGCGAAGTGCACCGTCCCGAGCCCCGCGCCACCGACCCGGTGCGGGTCACGACCACCCTCACGGATGACGACCTGAATCAGCTCGGCTTCGCGTCGACGGATCAGCTGGTCGCGCCCGAGGGTGCGGACGCCGACCCACACTCGGAGACGGACAGCCGCCCGGCGATCCGCGTTGGAACTCCAGAACCGGCCAGCCACACCAAGGCTCCCGCGCGGGGGGACGACGACGGCCAGAGCTACGGCGCCCCCGGCAGCGCCGAGGTCGACCTGGGCGCCCTGCCCACCATCCGCGACCAGCAGCCCGGCAGCTCCCGGCCCTCGGCCGCGGCGATCCGCATCGACCCGAGCGGCGGCGGACGCGCGGTCATGGCCCCTCCCGAGGAGGAGGCCCTGGCGCTCGGCGGCGCACCGGACGACGAGGACGATGAGGTCGAGGACGACTTCGGCGACGGTGGGCTGTCCCTCGCGGTCGAGGAGTACGAGGTCGTCGAGGACGAAGAGGACGAAGTGGCCGACCTGCTGGGGGCGAAGGACGACGCGACGCCCCCGCCCGCGCCGATGCCGACCCTGTCCGCCGACCAGCAGACGGCCCTGCTCCGCCAGGCCGACGCCGCGTACGACCGCGGAGAGCTGCCGGTCGCCGCGGACCTGTACTCGGATCTGCTGGACTTCAACCCGGACAACGGGCGCGCCGCCCTGGGCCGCGGTCGGGTCTACCTGGACCTGGGCGACTACGCCCGGGCGATGAGCGACTTCACGGTCGCCGAGGACATCCTCGCAGACGAGCCCGACGTGCACGCAGCCATCGGCGAGCTCTACTACGCCCGCAAGGACTACCAGCGCGCCATCGACTACTTCGACGAGGCGCTGAAGCTGAACGACCGCCACGCGATGGCGTGGTGCCGCCGCGGCATCGCCCACTACTACCGCAAGGACTACGATCAGGCGTACCAGGACCTGGTCAAGGCCCAGAAGCTCGACGACAGCATCCCGAACATCCGGACCTACATCGGGATGGTCAAGAAGAAGCGGAAGTAGCTGAGAGCGTGGCGGGTACCCGCTGGCCCGCAGCCGTGGTGCTGCGGGCGCGGGGATGCTCGCGGGCGGTCGTGGTGCTGCGGGCGGGTTGGGGGAGAGGAGGGGCGAGTGCCGCTCGCGGGCAGTCGTGGTGCTGCGGGCGGGATGGCGAGAGTGGCGGCCCGGTCTCCA
>CALATR010000366.1 GCA_937891875.1 uncultured Pseudomonadota bacterium
GCGGGCCGGTCTCCAGTCTCCAGTCTCCAGTCTCCAGTCCTACGGCGGCGGTGCCGCTGCGGTCACCCTGGTGCAGCGCATGCGACGGGGTGGTGCGTGCCCCGTCCCTGACGAATTCCAGAAGGGCTGCGAAGCGCGGCCTCGGTGCTGGCGGCGCCGCTCCCCAGCCGGCCGAAGCTGGAGACTGGAGACTGGAGACCGAACCCGCCACTCCCGCCAAACCGCCGCTCCGCTCCGGAACCTCCGCCAGCTGGCCGCTCCGCTCCGGAACCTCCGCCAGCTGGCCGCTCCGCTCCGGAACCTCCGCCAAATGGCCGCTCCGCTCCGGATCGTCCGCCAGCAGCTCACCGCCGCCGCTTCCTGCTGACCACGAGCGCAAGCACGAGGGGCCAGGCCAGCCACGGTGCGCTCGGTGAGGTGCCGCAGGCGCAGCCCAGGATCATCAGGCGCTCGCTGCAGTCCGGCTTGCGGGTGCGGCTGTCCGGCCAGGCCTCGGGGTCGTCGTCGTCGCAGTCGCCGGGCTTGTCGGCGAGGTCGCCCTGGTCGCAGGCCAGCACCTCGACCGCGCTGCCCCAGCCGTCGCCGTCCGCGTCCTCGTACCAGGTGGCCGGGTCGACCGGATCTTCGTCGATCTGCTCGTCGCAGTCGTTGTCGGCGCCGTCGCAGATCTCGTCCGCGCCGGGGAACGTGAGGGGATCGGCGTCGTCGCAGTCGGACTCGCCCTCGCCGAAGCCGTCGGGAGGCGCGCAGGCGAGCACAGAGGCGCCACCGGGAGCGCCGAAGCCGTCCCCGTCGCCGTCCGGGTACCAGGGGGTCGCGTCGACGGCGTCCTCGTCGACCTGCTCGTCGCAGTCGTCGTCGATCTCGTTGCAGCGCTCGTCGGCGCCGGGGAAGACGTCCTCGTCCCGATCGTCGCAGTCCTCGGGGTAGAGCACGCCGTCTTCGTCCTCGTCGACGTCGCACAGGATCGGGAGCTCGGTGGTCAGGCCGGGCCAGGTCTCGCCGTTGTCGAGGTCGACCAGGTCCACGCGCACGCTGGCCGGCACGTCGGTGGTGCAGGCGAGGGGCACGTCGACGAGGAAGGGGTCGGTCGCGGAGACGCTGTCGTCGCCGGGCACCGCGGGCAGGTCGACCACCGCGGTCGCGGCGAGGGCGTGGGGATGGGTGAGCACCAGGGTCGCGCGGAGGCGGCCGGTCGTGGCGTGGCCGGAGTTGTCGACCGTCAGGCGGAGCTGACCGCGCTCGCCGCGCTCGATGACGCCGTCGCCGTCGCCGTCGCTCCGATCGTCGACCGCCAGCCGGGTGCCGGGGAAGGGCGTGGTGGCCCAGTACTCGGCCTCGTCCAGGGCGCCGGGCAGGTCCAGGCGGGCGCCGGAAGCGACGCAGCGGGAGGTGGAGCCGCAGTCGAGGGCGGGGATGGGGGTCGCGCCGTCGAGCAGGCTCTGGCGGACCTCCTCGCGGGTGAGCTCGGGGTAGCGATCCCACAGCAGGGCGGCCCCGGCGGCGACCAGGGGGGCGGCGTAGGAGGTGCCGCTGCCCCACACTTGCTGATCGGGATTACCCAGTCCGAAGCTGCGCAAGTTGTGTCCCGGCGCCGCCAGGTCCACGTCGACGGCGCCCCAGTTGCTGAAGCTGGCCCGGACGTCGCGGAAGGTGGTCGCGGCGACGACCAGGTCGTCCCGCACGTGGAAGTCGACCGGGTACTCGACGACGGCGTCCAGGTCGCGGTTCTCGTTGCCTGCCGCGATGACGAGCATCGTGTCGGACACCGCCACGCCGGTCATCGCCTCGTCCAGCGCGGGGGTCGACATGCTGCCCAGGGTCCAGCTGGCGTTGATGACCTGGGCGCCCTGGTCGACCGCGTAGAAGATCCCCTCCGCCAGGGCGACGTCGGTCAGGCGGCACCCGTCGTCGCTCGCCATCTTGATGGGCAGGATGCGTCCGTTCCAGAGCACCCCCGCGAGGCCGGCGTCGTTGTCGGTCTCGGCGGCGATGAGCCCCGAGATGAAGGTGCCGTGGCCGGGCGAGCAGCTGCGGCCGGTGGTGGTGGTGTCGGGCAGGTCGCGGGGATCGGGGTCGTTGTCGTCGTCGCCGACGTCCCAGCCCGCGCAGTCGTCGATGTAGCCGTTGCCGTCGTCGTCGACGTCGTTGCCGCAGATCTCGCCGGCGGGCTGGTGGATGCGGCTCGCGAGCTCGTTGTGGCCGACCCACACGCCGGTGTCGATGACCGCGACGATGACCCCGCCGCTGCCGGTGCTGACGTCCCAGGCGTCCACTGCACCGATGTCCGCCCCCGGGGTGCCGTTGGCGCCGCGGATGGACTGGCCGGTGTTCTGCAGGTGCCACTGGCTCGCCTGCAGGTCGTCCGGGGCGGCGGTGAGGCGCACCTCGAACGGGGCCTGCACCACGTCGACGAGATCGGACTTGGCGAGGTCGGCGAGCAGCTGGCGGCGATCGGCGTCCGGGTCGCAGGAGACGCTGGCCCAGGCCCGGTTGCCCCAGCGGCGATCGGGGGCGCAGCGGGGATCGAGGTCGTGCAGGTCGGCGAGGTCGACGCCGGGGGCGAGGCGCACGGCGAGGGGACCGTCCAGCGGCACGGCCCCGCGGGCGACGTTGCCGTCGAAGCGCTCGAGCGCGTCCGGGTCGGCGGCCAGCGCCGGCGTCGTGGCGAGCACGGCCAGCGACAGGCAGGGTGGGAACCATGTCTTCATGCCTGCACCCTAGCCTGACGTCGTCGCGGACGCGGCTCTGGTAGAACGGCCGAACGAGGAGGCCTCCCCATGCACACCCGGCGCGTCGCGGTGCTCTACACCGGCGGCACCATCGGCATGATGCACGGACCCCGCGGCTACGAGCCCAGGGCCGGCTTCCTGGCCCAGCGCCTGCAGTCCATGCCCACCTTTCACGTCCCTGGTCTGCCCGCCCTGACCCTGCCCGCGTCGCGCCTGGGCGTGCACGTCCAGTACGACCTCATCGAGTTCGAGACCCTGCGTGATAGCGCCAACATGCGCCGTGAGGACTGGGTCGCCATCGCCGGCGAGATCGCCTCTCGCTACGAGGACTACGACGGCTTTGTCGTGCTGCACGGCACCGACACGATGGCCTACACCGCGTCGGCGCTCTCGTTCATGCTGGAGGGGCTCGGCAAGACGGTCGTGCTGACCGGCTCGCAGATCCCCCTGTCCCGGGTGCGCAACGACGCGGTCGAAAACCTGCTTGGCGCCTTGATGATCGCCGGGCACTACACCATTCCCGAGGTTGCGGTCTTCTTCAACGGCCGCCTCTTCCGGGGCAACCGCTGCACCAAGACCGACGCCAGCGGGCTCGACGCCTTCGCATCCGGCAACCTGCCCCCCCTGGCCGAGCTGGGCGTGCGCGTGGACGTGCGCTGGGACCTGGTCCTGCCGCCCAACGCCGAGTCGCTGACCGTGCGCCCGATCACCAACGAGCACGTGGCCGCCGTGCGCCTGTTCCCGGGGATCACCGCCGATACCCTGGCGTCGCTGCTCTCCCCGCCCCTCGCCGGCATGGTGCTCGAGACCTATGGCGCGGGCAACGGCCCCTCGGACCGCCCCGAGTTCCTCGAGGTGCTGCGCGAGGCCCACCAGCGCGGGGTCGTCGTGGTGAACGTCACCCAGTGCCACCGGGGCCACGTCTCGCTGTCGTATGCGTCCGGGCTCGCGCTGACCGAGGCCGGGGTGGTCGCGGGGGCGGACATGACCGCGGAGGCGGCGCTGACCAAGCTGCAGTGGCTCTTGTCGCAGGATCTCGACATCGACGAGGTGCGCCAGCGCATCGGACGCAGCCTGCGCGGCGAGCTGACCGAGGTCGAGGCGAGCCCGCGCCTGACGTGGAAGGTGGCGGAGGCGTCGGCGGGTTGACGTTGCGCCGACCGGGGATCCCGCTACGGACCCCCTGTACGACGATCGAGGTCGACCCTGCGCGCCCTGCTCCTGCTCCTGCTCCTGCTCCTGGTCGCTCCGGCCCTGGCCCGCTCGGGACAAGCCGAGGTCTCGCGCGCCCAGCCCCAGCGGATCGGCGAGCACTTCGGCTACGTTACCCGCTCGGGCAGGCTCCTCATCCGGCCCCACTTCGACCGGGTGACGCCCTTCCGCGACGGTCGCGCCGCCGCCCTGCGCAACGGCCGCTGGGGCTTCATCGACGAAGAGGGCCGCTGGGTCGGACAGCCTCGCTACGACTGGGTCCACCCCGACCACTTCGACGAGGGTCCCGCCCTGGTGTCGGCGAACGGCCTGTTCGGCTACGTCGACCGCGACGGCAACGAGATCGTCCCCCTGTCGCTGGACCAGGCCTCGCCCTTCTCCGACGGCTACGCCTGCCTGTTCGACCGCACGTCCCACAAGTTCGGGCTCATCGACGCCCGCGGAGACGCACTCACCGGCTACCGCTTCGACGAGTGTGAGCCGACGTTCCACGATGATCGCGCTCGGGTGCGGGTCGGCAGCCGCTTCGGCTACGTCGACC
>CALATR010000367.1 GCA_937891875.1 uncultured Pseudomonadota bacterium
CCTTGACGTTCCGGTTCGCCCGAAGGCTCCCCTTCCCGCCGGTGACGTTCCGGTTCGCCCGAAGGCTCCCCTTCCCGCCGGTGACGTTCCGGTTCGCCCGAAGGCTCCCCTTCCCGCCTGGCGTCAGAATCCATCCGAGGACGGCTCCCTCCGCCACCCGTCGCCGCGGTCGATCCGAAGACCAGCCGAGCTCCGAGTCCCCCGCCGCAGCCTTGCGAACTGCGACCCGACACCGCGCGTGCCGGCGATCCCGTCCAGCCGAGGCTGGTCCGAGACCTGTGTCCCACCGGCGTGCAGCCACCGATGCGACCTCCGCGGGCCCCCACCGAGGTGGTGACCTCCAGCGACCGTCGTCACTGGCGACCCGAGCTGCCGCTGCAGGCGAGCGGCTCGAGCCTGGTGTCCGCCCGAAGGCGTCACCTGGTGTGGGATCGGACCTCACACCGTCCGGGGGCTCCCTGCGGGAGGGGGAGTCACCGGTTCGGACCCTGCGGCGAGCCGCAGCATCCTGCGCGCTTGGGACACGCGCGCCCCCGGCACGTCCGCCGGAAGCTGGGAGGGGGTGCCCGGGGCGGGTCCGTTCCTCCTTTCGCAGCACCACTACGGGTTGTGGTCGCCGCGCCCTGGCCAGCGCAACTGGCCTCGGATCCCCGCCGCTGCTGCGCGTCGGGTCTCCTGTCTCTCCGTCCCCCGGGCCCTGCAGGCCCCACCGCCGAAGCGGTCAGGTCGAAGCGACCTTGTCGTCTCCAGGAGCAGCTCTCGCTGCGCGACCGCCAGCAGCTCGGTGTCCGCCCCGTTTCCGGGTCGGGTCCTTGCTGCGCGCATCGCTTGGGGTTCCTCTCGCGAGGCGCCCGTCAGCTGACCGAAGTCAGCGACGACCCCACCTTCGAGGCCTTGCTCCGTCGACAAGCGTTCAGATCACCTTTGGCGTTTCCGCCGCAGACAATCCATGTCCTTCCATGGGCTGTTGTCCCCTTCGAGGCATTCCGACCTTCACCGCTGCGCCCTCTCGCGAGGGTGCGATCCCCTTCAGGGGCCGAGGCCCCCTCCCGAGCTCGGGAAGCAAGCTTCCCAAACTGCGGGAAAGTTGCTGCAAGAGCATCTCTCCCTCGGGTCAGGTCTGTCCGGGTGGGTCGTAGGCGTCTTCCGACTCGCTTCCGCCGGCCGAGGCCTGCGGGCGCGACGAGCCGGGGCTCGCCTTCCTCCATGGGGTTTTCGACGTCAAAGAGCGCGCGGCCTCTTGCCTTTCGGCGGGACCGCCGGGTCGTTCCCGCCGCGCGTCAAGGAGGGTCTCTCCTCGGTCGGGCATCGGGTGACCGGTTGCGCTTGGGGTCATTGCACACCCCGTGCCAACTTTTGCGGAACGGTTGAACGCCGATTTTCGGCGATGTGGATTTGCAGCCCATTTCCCATCTGTTTTCCACAGTCTGGTGACGACACCCGTCATCAGGCCGATCCTCGCCTCCATCTCTACCCGATGATCCCGCCATTCACGAAATGGGCAAATCGTTTCACAGCGTGCAGCCACGATCGGGTCACACATCTCCCATTCGCTGGGCCCGCCTGATTGCACACCCCACGCCCCCCTCCGGTGCAGGACCGCCAGCGTGGTCCAGAATTCACGTCGCAGAAATGACGAGACCCCTCCTGCGTGGGCAGGAGGGGTCCACGCACCGCACTCGTGCGGTGCAACGATGTCAGTCGGCCAGCGCTAGAAGGCCGACGCCCGGGGAGCGAGCTGCTCCGCCTCGGTCTTGCAGTCGATGCACAGCGTCGCGACGGGCCGGGCCAGCAGGCGCTTGTAGGTGATCTCCTCACCACAGCCTTCACACATCCCGTACTCCCCTTCCATCATGCGACCGAGCGCACCCTTGATCTTGGTGAGCATCTTCCGCTCCCGATCAGCCAGGCGCAGGGCGAACTCCCGGTTGGACGCGTTGGTCGCGATGTCCAGGGTGTCCGCCTCGGTCTCCTCTTCTGAGGTGAGGTTGCTGACGGCATCGTGGCTGTTCCCGAGGAGCTGATCCAACTGCTCCGTCAGGACCCCGCGCAGCTCCAGCAGCTGATCGCGCGTCAGGTACTCATCCTCGGGGAGCGCGGGCCCCCCATCCACCTGCGACATCCATGCCTCCATGGTCAATGGCGGCGCACCCTACACGGGTGACCGATTTGTGCAAGCGGAATTTACGGGACCAAGGCCACGATCGGGCTGCGCGCGGGCTCGCTGCCCGGATGCTACGTTCCGGCGACCAAGAGGAGTTCTCATGATCCGTCTGGCCCCGAGCCTGATCCTGACCCTCGTCCTGGCGGTCGCCTGTGACGGCCCGACCAGCGACGATGCCGATGGCGACGGCGTCCCGGCAGCCCGCGACTGCGACGACAACGACCCCGACGTGGGCGTGCCCGCCGAGTTCGAGCTGTGCAACGGGATCGATGACGACTGCAACGGGCGCGTGGACGACAACGCCCGCGATGGCGAGCTCTGGTACCGCGACGCCGACGGGGACGGGTTCGGCGCGCCCGACGCCGAGGCCCCGCGCTTCTGCGAGCCCCCGACCGAGGACGGCTGGGCGGACAACCCCGACGACTGTGACGACGGCTACGACACCATCTACCCCGGCGCCGACGAGCTCTGCGACACGTTCGACAACGACTGTGACGAGGTCGTCGATGAGGATCCGGTCAACCCCTACACCTTCTACGAGGACGCCGACGACGACGGCTGGGGCAACGCCGACTCCACGACCGAGGCGTGCTCCCCACCGGATGGCTACGTCGGCCGCCTCGGCGACTGCGACGACACCAACGGCGACGTCAACCGGGACGCCGACGAGATCTGCAACGACATCGACGACGACTGCGACTCGGAGATCGACGAGGACGACGCCGTGGACGCGCCGACCTGGTGGCCCGACCTCGACGAGGACGGAGCCGGCGCGGGCGTGGGCGTGCCCTCCTGCACGCAGCCCTCGGGCATGGTCGGCAACGACAACGACTGTGACGACACCAACCCCAACCGCTTCCCGCTGAACCCCGAGGTCTGCGACGCGATCGACAACGACTGCGACGAAGGCACCCTGGACGACGGCATGATCGCGGTCGACGGCGTGGGCGCGACCGACCTCGTCACGGCCCTGGGTGCGGCGTCCGCGGGCAGCACCATCACCGTGTGCTCCGGAGAGTACACGGCCAACCTGGACATCGGCATCGACCTCACCATCGAGGGCCCGGACGGCAGCGACGTGACCATCCTCACGCCCGCGGCCGACGGCCCGATCCTGACGCTCGGCAGCGGGACCAAGGTCACCGTCTCCAACGTCACCCTGCAGGGCGCCAGCGGCTCGCTCGGCGGTGCGATCGACGCGTCCGAGGCCGACATGCTGACCCTGCGCGGCGCGTCGATCCTGGACAACCTCGCCGAGAGCGGGGGCGGCGTCTACATGAACCCGGAAGGCACGCTCACCGCGTCGGACACGACGTTCGCGGGCAATGTAGCCACCGACGACGGCGGCGGCGTGTACGCCGGCACCCTCACCTTCGAGCGGGTCACCCTCGAGGACAACGCCGCCACCCGCGGAGGCGGACTGGCGCTGGACGGTGGGGACGCGGCCTTCGACATCGACACGCTGATCTCGGGCAACGAGGCGGATCGGGCGGGCGGCGGCATCGCCATCCTGGGCGCCCACCAGGTCAGCGACGGCGAGGTGGAGGGCAACACCTCGGTCGACGACGCGGGTGGGATCTGGGTTGCCGATGGCGGCAAGGTGCTGCAGACCAACGTGCACGACAACACCGCGGACGCCAACGGCGGCGGCCTCGTCTGCGCCGGCGACTGTACCCTCGAGACCGTGCTGCTCACCGACAACCTGGCGACCGACGGCGCGGGCGCGGCCTTCCTGGGTGCGGGCACCTGCACGCTCACCTCGGTCGAGCTCACGGGCAACGTGGCGACCGACAGCGGCGGCGGCCTGTACCTGGAGAACGACAGCGCCGAGGTCTACCTGGTCGGCGGGATCATCACCGGCAACGACGCGACCTCGGGCGGCGGCGCGGCGATCGCGGCCGGCCTCCTCGACAGCGACACGGCGGACTGGGGAACGAGCTCCACCGACAACACGCCGGATGACGTGTGGTTCGAGAGCACCAGCTACGACAGCTTCGGGAGCAGCGCGACCTTCACCTGCGATCCCAGCAGCGGGACCTGCGAGTGAGCTGACCCCGCTCCCCGCAGCGCTCAGGACCCTTCCGGTCCGCTCGCGCGCCGGGACGGGATGCGCCAGGGCAGGAGCATGGGTACGCGCCGCCGGACGTCCGCGTAGCCAGGCTTCCGATCCAGCTGCCGCTTCTCCATCATCGGGATCGAGATGAACACGAAGAGCAGCACCATGGCGACCCAACCCACCGCGGTCCACGCGGCGTCGAGCCCGGTGGCGAGGGCGAAGAGCCACAGCGCGAACCAGAACCCGATCTCGCCGAGGTAGTTGGGGTGTCGCGACCAGCCCCACAACCCCCGGTCCATGACCGCTGCCGCATCGCTGCGGTTGCGGACGAACGCGCGCATCTGCAGATCCGCGATCGCCTCCACCGCTACGGCGCCGAGCCCTACCAGCACAGCGACGCCGTCGAGCCAGCCCACCGGCGTGCCCGAGCGCAGGGCCGGCCACAGGGCGAGGCAGCCGACGTAGACCAGGAGCGTCGGAAAGAGCTGGATGCCGACCAGGTTGACCAGCGGGTAGAGCGCTCCGGTCTGCCTGGCGAGCTGCTTGTAGCGCCAGTCGACGTGGGCGAGGCCGGTCCACCCGGTGGCCCAGTTGCCGGTGAGCCGCACTGCCCACACGCCGAGCACGAGCAGCACCAGGACGGGGCGGATGGGGTCGACCGGCGCCTCGAGGGGCACCCACAGGAAGAACCACGCCAGCGGCACGGGCGCCACCGACCAGTAGGGGTCGTAGACGCTCGCATTGCGGACGCCCAGGGAGACCAGCCACACCGCAAGCGTCGCGGTCACGTCGGCCACCAGGGCGACCAGCAGGGGGTGCATGAGTCCCCAGCACAGCCAGCCGGTCACGAACGCGACCGCACCTGCGAACAGGTAGGTGGCGAGCACGACCAGAAACGAGGGAAGGCGAGGCAACCCATCCTCCGAGGGGCGCGAGCATGGCACGGGGTGTTCGCCGCGGTCACCCTCCTGCTGACAGGGGCGTCAGAACGTGCGTTCGCCCAGGAAGATGACGACGACGAGGACGCGATCGTCGTGGAGGGCGAGCCGATCGAGCGGGCGGATCCGCGACAGGCGGGCGCGAGCGTCACGGTCGTGCCCCTGGACGAGCGCCTGCCCCCCGGCAGCGACGCCGGCGACGCGGTCAGCCGGGCGCCGGGAACCACTGTGCGCCGCCTCGGGGGCCTGGGCAGCTACTCGGCGGTCAGCATCCGCGGCAGCGCCATGCGCCAGGTGCAGATCCACCTCGACGGTCTGCCCCTCAACCCCGATGGCAGCTCCGCGGTCGACCTGTCCGCCCTGCCCTTCGAGGCCCTGCGGCGGGTCGAGGTCTGGCGTGGCGCCGCCCCGGCCGAGCTGGCCGCGAGCCCGATCGGGGGCGTGGTCGACCTGCGCACCCGCGACGAGCCCGTGCCGCTCACCCTCACCGCGGAGGCTTCGTCCTGGTCGAGCCTGCGGGCCGGGGTGCGTGGCGGCGCTCGGCTGGGCGGCACGGATCTGCTGGGCGGGGCGTCCGGCTTCACGACCCGGGCTGACTTCCTGGCGTTCGACGACCACAACACGCCGTTCAACCGCATCGACGATCGCCTGCGCCGGCGCACGTCGAACCAGCGATCCCAGGCGTCCGGCCTGCTCCGCCTGAGCGGCGGCGAGGGGTCGTGGTCGGCACTCCTGGCCGGCACCTTTCGCGACGAGTCCCTGCCCGGACCGATCGGCGGCACTCCCCAGGGCGCGCTCACCACCGGCTGGCTCCTGGCAGGCGCCCAGAGCCGCGTCGCGCCCGGCACGACCCTCCGCGCCTGGAGCCAGCTCCGCCACGAGACCCGCACCCCGCTCGATGCCGTCCCAAACCGCCAGGTCCAGGCCCAGGCGGGCACCATGGCCAGCACCCTGGGCTCCGTCCGACCCGATCTCGTCCTGGGCGCCACCGGCCAGGTGCGGCTGGACGTCCAGCGCACCCTCGGCGCGTCGGACGCCCCCACCCGGCTGACCGCAACGGCCGTCGCCCACGCCCGCTGGTCCCCCACCGACACGCTCCTCATCGAGCCCGTCGTGCACACCCAGGCCTGGCTCGACCGAGGCTTCGGTGAGGACCGGCTGCGCCTCGCCGTCAACCCGCGGGCCACCGCCCGCCTGGACCTGGGCGATCACGTCGTGGGCCATGCCGCCGGCGGCTACGCCATCCGCCCGCCCGACTTCCTGGAGCTGTTCGGCGACCGGGGGGCGGTGCAGGGACGCGCCGACCTGCTCCCCGAGCGCAGCCTGTGGGCCGACGCCGGCGTGCGCGTGCTGGGTGAGGTCAGCACCCTCGAGGTCGCCGCGTTCGCGCAGGACACGACCGACCGGATCGTCTTCGTCCAGAACTCCGATAGAACACTGGTTCCCATCAACTCCGACCCCAGCCTGGCCGCCGGCGTCGAGCTGGGCGTCGAGACGACCGCGTGGGATCGCGTCGATGCCCGCCTCGCCGCGACCTGGACCGAGACCTGGGTCCACGCGGGGCCCTACACCGGCAAGCGCCTGCCCCGCATCCCCCGCCTCGCCGGCATCCTCGACCTGGGCCTCCGCCCCACCGACACGATCCGCCTGGGTCTCGACCTCGACCTGGTCACCGGCAACACCTGGGACCAGGCCAACCTGTTCTGGGCGCCGACCCGCGCGCTCGCCGGGGCCTCCGTCCGCTACACGCCCGGCGGCCCGCTCCCCGCGATCACCCTCGCCGTGCGCAACCTCACCGACACCCTCGCCCAGGCCGGCCCGGCCAACCCCCTCGACCCGGACGGTCCGCGCGCGATGCGACCGATCACCGACTTCGCGGGCTATCCCCTCCCCGGCCGCACCCTGCTGCTGGGTCTGACCTGGACCCCGGCTGCAAAGCCCCCCGAAGCGCCTCGATGATCCGCTCCTGCACCGCCCTGCTGCTGCTCGCCGCCTGCCAGCCGGCGGACGCCCCCACCTGCGCCCGCCCCCCCGGTGAGGCCGACAGCACGCTGGTCGTCAGCACCCTCACCGAGCGCTTCGACGCCGGCACCCTGACGCTGGTGGACCTCGACACGCTCGAGGTGTGCGACGGCGTGGCCGCAGCCAGCTCGGACTCGGTCGTCGCGACCGGGCCCGGCGGCGTGGTCATCGACGTCGGCCGCCTGGGACACGATCGCCTGCGCTTCTACCAGGCCCCCGAGTTTGCCGTGCCCGCCTCCGAGTTCACCGTCGGGCGCGGGTCCAACCCCCAGGACGTCGTGCGGTGCGGGGACGCATGGTGGGTCAGCCGGCTGGGCGAGGCCGAGCTCATCGCGGTGGACGACGCCGGACGCCAGGTCGCCGCGGTGGACCTGGGTCCCTGGGCCGATGCGGACGGCCTGCCCGAGGCGGCGGACCTGGTCACGGACGGCACCACCCTGGACGTGGCGCTGCAGCGCCTCGACCGCACCACCCCGCGCTGGGATCCGGCGGAAGCGGGCGTGGTCCTGCGCATCGACTGCGAGACCGCCGACGTCATCGCCGAGGCGTCCGCCCCCCACAACCCCGGACTGACCGCCGGTCCCGGGGACAGCCGCATGATCTTCGGCGTCGAAGGCGTCGTTCGCTGGGATGGCTCGGAGGAGCCCACCCCGGTTGCGATCCTCCCCGAGCCGACCACGGCCGCCGCGTTCACGTCGACCGGGCACGGGGTGCTGGTCAGCGTCGACGAGGCGGGCTGGTACAAGGTGCGCTGCGTCGATCCGGCCGGCGACCTCACCGATCTGCTCGCGACCGACGCCTACATCCCGGACGCCATCGCCACCGACAGCGATCACGTGTGGCTGGGCGCACGCCGCAGCTACGCCGACCCCGACCGCTCCCCCACCGACATGCCGGTCGAGGCCGGACCCGATGCTGCGGTGTGGCAGGTCGAGCCGATCGCCTGCGAGCGCATCGGGGAGGTCTCCACCGATCTCGGCCCCTTCGGCCTCGCCGTCTACTGAGCCCCCAACGGGGCGTGGCCGGTCGCGACGACGACGTGACGGAAACCTGACGACTGGGGTCCGTTCGTGCTATGCCGGGTTGCTCGCGGCGGTAGCGCCGCGCTGGAGGAGACATGACCCGCAGCCTGATCCTGTTGCTCGGCGCTTCGCTCGCTCTCACCGCGTGCGACAACGGTGAGACCGACCCCACCGACGTGACCGACTCCACCGACAACACCGACGAGACCGACGAGCCGGAGCCCCGCCTCGTCTCCGTCACCGGTAGCACCTCCGAGCTGTTGACCCAGGTCGCGGCTCCCGAGGGCCTGTGCGCCGTCGCGGTCGAGCCCACCGAGGCCCTCGGCGGCGGCTCGCTCACCGTGCTGGGCAGCAGCACGGTCGATGCCAGTGGCAACTTCACCATCAGCGACGTGGACCTCGACGAGGCCCCGCTGGCCATCTTCGTCGTCCTCAAGGACTGCGACGACTCCAACACCGTCTCGTTCCCCACCGGCACCGGCATCGCCGCGGAGGACTACGAGGACAACGTCGCGGGTGACACCCTGAACCGCGACTCCATCTGGATCGCCAAGGCCTCGGCCGACGGCATCAACCAGAGCCTCACCGCGGTCGGCAGCTCCAAGAGCATGGCCGACGGCATGGTGTTCGCCCAGGTCCTCACCTCCGCCGGCGCGCCCGCTGTCGGCGCGACCGTCAGCTGCCAGGGTGACGGCTGCAACGACCTCGAGGCCTACTACATGGACGCCGATCCGTCGGACGGCCTGTTCAGCACCGGCGGCAGCATCAACGCCGGCATCGTCGTCGGCCTCGCTGCCGTGCCTGGCGGCCCCGTCGCCAACTACACCGCGAACCTGGACGGCTCGACGTTCAGCTCGAGCCTGTTCGGCTCCATCACCGGCCTCGCCAGCTTCACCCGCATCCAGGCGGAGTAGCCGAGCCTCGGCTCGACTCCGACCTCGGCTCCCTCGCCCCCGTCAGCCCGTGTGCTGGCGGGGGCGACGTGCGTTCAAGGCCCGTTGTCGTGGATCGTGACGCGAGGCGGACGCGGGTCCAGGCCCAGCGCGAACCCCCAGGCGACAGCCTCGGGCAGGCGACCGTTTCCGTGGATCTCCAGGCTCTCGGACGGCCCCGAGGCAGCCAGGCCGGAGAGGTCCGCCAGCGCGCCATTGTCGACGATGCGCACCACACGCGCCTGCTCGGACGGCGCCAGGCCCGCCGTGCTGACCAGCGCGTCACACCCAGAGACCTCCAGCGCATCTTCCACCCCCACCAGCGCCTCCATGCCCGCGAGGGACGTCAGGGTCGGGCTCGTGACCCGAAGCGTGCCCACCCGCTCCAGCCGCTCGAGCGCGGCGAGGTCGATCGGCCCGTCCACGACGAGGCGGAGCGAGTTGGCCGAGGTCAGGCTCGGGAACGGCAGCACCGACACGCTCCCCTCGAGCGAGATGCCCGTACCGACTTCGAGGGCCCAGAACCGCTCTGAGTCGAGGCGGGCACCGACGATCGCCAGGCGATCCACGGACCGGAGCGCCGCGAAGTCCTTCACGGTCGCGAGGTCCGCCACCACGAGCGCCGACGAGTGACGAAGCCCCGAGAAGAAGGAGAGATCCTCGATGATTCCGTTGTTCTCCATCTGGATGGCCGCCTCGGCCGGGATGCCGGGCCCGGCGACGCGCACCAGACGCGGGTTGCCCCGAGCCTCGAAGGTGGCCAGCCGCCGCAAGCGCCAGTCGAGTACGACCTCCACGAGCGCGGGGTTGTCCTCGAGCGTGATCCTCGAGAGCGCCTGTCGGCTCGCGATCCCACTCACGTCGCGGAGCGAGGGATTCCGCAAGACCCGCACCTTTGCCGGGCGCTCGGCCTTCGCGCCGAGCTGTTCGATCGCGACGAGCTCCGGGTGATCCTCGATCTGGATGGTGTACACCTCGCCCAGTCCGCCGGGAATCGAGATGCGCTCGAGCGACGGATTGCCGCCGATGACGAGCAGCTGGATACGATCCAGGGCCGCGAGCCCTGCGACGTCGGTCAAGGCCGCGTTGCGCTCGACGTGCACGTAGACCAGCTCTTCGGTCAGGTGCGGCAGACCCGAGAGATCCCGCAGGACGGGGTTGTCGGCGAGGACCAGGCGCTCGCCGCCGATGGTGAGCTGGTCCGGGAGGCCGGCGAGCGACGTGAGCGTGCGATGCCCGACGAGGGTGAGGTCCCCGCCGACCCACTCCAGGGACTCGAGCCCACTCAGGTCGTCACCTGCGCGACAGTCGACCAGCGCGAGCGAGCCCACCTCGACCAGACCGGACAGGGCGTGCAGCTCACACGAGCCCGACGCGATTCGCAGGTCGCCAGACACGGTGGCGAGGCGCTCCAGGCCTGCGATCGCGAGGACCTCCTGAAGGAGCAGGTCGTGGTCGAGCACACCGAGCGCGGGCAGGGCGTCGTCGGCCAGGGCGACCCCACGAAGCCGGACGTCCCCTCCGACCCGGGCCAGGGCTGGCATCGCCGGGAAGGTGTACGGAACGCCCGAACCCGCGTCGACAGACAGTCCGCCGGTGACCTCGACGAGCTCGGGCAGCCCGGGAAGCTCACCGTCCGCCTCCAGCCGGCCCAGCCGCAGCGACCCGCTGATGTGCCGGACCCGGGCCAGGGCGCGGAGCGCCTCCGGAGTGAGCTCGTCGAGCAGCACATCACCTTCGACCCGGGTGGCGCAGATCCCTCGGACCCGGTTCGCGTCCTCGACCGTGCGGACATCACCCCGAAAGTCCTCCTCGAGCCTCCCTTCGCAGGCAGCGATCTCCCCAGGGCCGCCATCCGGGCGCGCGCCGGCACAGGCCACAGCCCCGACCAGCACGGCGGTCCACCACAGGGCCGGGCGAGGCATCAGTTGGCCTCGATGCGGACGCTGTCGGGCCACCCTGGCAGACGCTCCACGAAGGCCCAGGCTGCGGCATCGGTGAGACCACGGTTCCCCACGACCTCGAGCGAGCCGACGTCATCGAGCACGCCGAAGCCAGAGATGTCGCGCAGGGCGTCGTTGTAGGTGATCGACAGCTCGCCGACCTCTCGCAGACCGCCGAAGCCGCTGATGTCCTCGACCGCGTCGCAGTTCCAGATGGAGATCCGGTTCGCCACCACCAGGCCGTCCAGACCGTCCAGGTCGGACAGCCCCGGCACGTCGGCGAGGACCAGCTCTCCGGTGATCTGCTCCAAGGCCGAGAATCCCTCGAGTGACCGCAGCTCGTGCGAGTCGACCGTCACCTTCTCGGCCGAGCGCAGGCTCGGCAGGTCCGGCAGCGACGCTCCTCTGAAGACGTGGATCTCCCTGGCCTCTCGCAGGGCCGGGAACGGGGGGAGCGGTCCCGCCCCTCCCCCGATGGCGAGCATGTCCACCGACTCGAGCGCATCGAAGCCGCCTTGCACAGCATGGTCCGGTCGCATGAGCAGGGTGACACTGTCCGCGCGCTCCAGGTTGTGCAGACCCCGGTACGAGGCGAGTGCGGACTCCTCGATGACGACCTCTCCGGCCACGCGCAGCGTCTCGAGCCCATCGATGCGCTCCAGCGCGCTGTTCCCCTCCAGCCGCAAGAGCCAGTCCACCCGCTCCAGCTCGCCGATCCGCTCGATCCGCTCGAGCTTTCTGTTGGACCTGATGCGGACCTCCCCGGCTCGGGTGAAGGTGCCGGGCACCGAGAGCACGCGAATACCAGTGCCGATCACCGACAGGTTTTCGAGGTCGGTGACGTCCTTCAGGCCGGCGATGTCGACGAGCTGACTCCCGCCGATGCCGACGGACCTGACCGGGCGAGGGACGCCCAGCGCAGCGATGGAGACCAGCGACCCATTGCTGTGGATGGAGAGTCCGCCGAGCTGGTCCAGGCCGGCGGGGATGTCGACGACCTCGAGCGCATCGTTGTCGTGCAGGCGCAGGGAGCCGACGTGGTCGAACGCCGCCAGGGCGCTGACGTCGGTGAGAGCCGCATTGTCATGGATGTCGAGGTCCGAGCCGAACAGCCGCAAGGCGCCGAGCCCCTCCAGGTCCCGCAGACGCGCACACCCGTCGATCCGGACGAGGCCGTCGGGCACCCTCACGCCGTCGGGAAGGCCGCGCAGGCTCACCAGACCCGGGTGGGTCACCCACAGGCTGATGGGGCCCCGAATCTCGGACAGGCGCTCGATCCCGGACAGCGACGCGAGCGGGCCCGCACCGTACACGGAGAGGCCCCCGACAGTTCGCAGCTCGCCCAGCGTAGGCAGCCCGTCGCGCGCCTCGGGCCCGGGGTCCACGTAGAGCCGGCCCGTGATCTCCTCCAGCCCCAGAGCGTCCGCGGAATCGACGATGATATCGCTCAGCCAGACATCCCCGTGGACCATCCCGAGCTGCGACAGGCTGGTGGTGCCCACGATGACCCGGTCCAGGCGCACGTCGCCACCGACCGATGCCAGCGCCGGGAACGCCGGTACGACCATGCGCTCGCCGGACTCCTCCCCGGTCAGCTCCAGATCTCCGTCGATGACCTGCAGCGCGGGCAACCACCACCCGTCCGGCGACCCGGGGTCGGCAGACGGGCCCAGGCTCAGCGCGCCGCTCACCCGCTCGATCCTCGCGAGTGCGTGCAGATCGGCGGCGCCAGGCACGACGAGCACGACCGACCCGTCGATCTCGGACGCGCAGGCGTCACGGACAGCTTCCGCGTCCGCCGCGCTCTCTACGTTCCCCTCGTAGACGAGCGACTGCACGTCCTCGCAGGGATCGGGCTGTACGACCTCGTCGGTGTCGACCTCGCCGCACCCGACCACGCCCAGGGCAGCCAACATGAACCGCAGCAGACGCATCCACTCCCCCGCACAGCCGTTTGTCCCACGGTCTGGGCCCCCTTCACCCCCACCCGGTGACGCCCGCCCCCGCGTGGTTACGCAACGGGCCTGCTGCTGGAGGAGCGATGGACGTCAGCTACACCGTGACCGCGACGCCGGAGGCGCACCGCTTCCACGTGGTGCTCGACATCACCCGGCCCGATCCCCAGGGTCAGGTGCTCTCGCTCCCCGCCTGGATCCCCGGTTCCTACCTCATCCGGGACTTCGCCAAGCACATCGTGTCCCTGCACGCCGACGTCGACGGCAAGCCCGTCGCCGTGACCCGGGTCGACAAGCAGACCTGGCGCCTCGAGCCCGTGCACGGCGCGGTCCGCGTGCACTACACGGTCTACGCGTGGGACCTGTCCGTCCGCAAGG